>CAVEKR010000034.1:0-9463 GCA_963616365.1 Bacteroidaceae bacterium | reverse complement strand
TTGAATTACATCTATTAGTACGCCTTCGTGATTTGACTGGAAACACTCCAGCTCAATCCCTAAATTTCTTGCATATTCTAGGCACGTTTCTTCTATCTTTGCAAGCGTTGTTGTTCCATAGATTTCTGGTTCGCGCGTTCCCAATAAATTCAAATTAGGACCATTTAGCAGTAAAAACTTCATTATTTTTATCTTTCTTCCTTTTTGCAGGCTGTATCTGTGAGCAGCCAATTTTGCAGGCGGACGTTTTTCAATAGGCAGTCATTTTTGCAGACGCCATTTTTACGAGCAACCGTTTTATTGGTCTTCTTTCTCGCATAATCTGCGTTTTGCAATACACCAAGCCTCTAGGTGCTGCATTAAAGTTTCATCTGCAACCTCTACAACCTCCCAGCTGGCAAAATCCTTTGCAAGCACAAAGCGCACCTGTCCGTTTCTGACCTTTTTATCACTTTTCATTACATGCAATAGGCGCTCAGGCGTAGATGTCCAAGCAAGTTCTTGCAGCCCCAAGCTATCAAGTAGGCTGTCTTGTTTTTTAACAAAATCAATGCTAGCGCCTAAAACTTCAACTGACAAGCGCGCTGCAAAACGCATACCTTCTGCAACGGCGCGCCCATGGCCAATTTTTCCAAAACCAGCGCAAGTTTCTATTGCATGACCTAAAGTGTGCCCATAATTAAGACATTCGCGCAAGCCAGCCTCTTTTTCATCTTGAGACACAACGCTTGCCTTAAACTCCACACTTCTTACGATTGCTTCTTCTAGCAGGTCGTTTTGGTGTTCGCCAAGCCCTTTAGCATTGCTTCTGAGCCACTCATAAAAGCTCCTTTGAAAACTCACAACGCTGGACTTTGCAATTTCTGCAAAGCCATTTGCCCAGTCTTCTTTAGACAAAGACTTTAAAACGCGAGTGTCTGCGCACACATAAATTGGCTGGTGAAACGCCCCGACCAAGTTTTTGCCCTGTTCAATATCGATGGCAGTTTTTCCACCAACGGATGCATCCACCATGGCAAGAAGCGTCGTTGGCACTTGAACAAAGTCTATGCCGCGCATATAAGTAGCAGCCACAAAGCCAGCCAAGTCCCCCACAACGCCGCCGCCTAAGGCCACAATAATATCTTTTCTGGTCATGCCAAATTGAACCAAGGCTTGCCAAAGCTGCATGGCATAATCAATCGTTTTGGACTTCTCACCTGCAGGGACTAGAAAATCCCCAACCTCAAAACCAGCAGTTTCAAGGCGCTTTTTTACAATCGCGCCATAGGTAGGACCCACTGTTTCATCTGAAATTAAAACGACGCGCGCGCCTGGTCTAAGGCTGAATACGGCATCTCCAAATTGCTCCAAGGCATTTTTTCCAACAGAAATATCATAGCCTACCAGCTGCTTTTCTTTAGAAGCTAGCTGATTTTCTTTAGAAAATCTCACCTCGATAGTTCTTAAAGCACTCATGATTTTTCCTTCCTTCTTAAAACTGTGGGCTCTAGCTGGCATTTTTTTGGCGAACACCTTACTTGCAGGCACTTTATGCGCGCCGTCTGGCATTTTGGTGTTCGCCACTTTGGTGTTCGCCATTTTGCCAAGCTTAAAGCACTCATAGTATTCCTCTTCTTGTTAAAACGTTGTAGCAAACATGCGCAATATGCGCAGGCGTGTTCTTGCCAGTATGAATGGTGATATCTGCGCATTCTTTATAAAGTGGCAGGCGCTCGTCATAAATTTCTTGAACAGGTCTAGGACCAGAAAGCATTGGACGAGTTGAAGGATTGCTAATCCTAGAAATTGCCTCTTTTAACCCAACGCGCAGGTAAATGACCGTGCCAAGCTCAGAGAGCGCTTTTCTGTTTTGTGGCGAACAAACAACACCACCACCACAAGCGATAATGCTTCTTGGCTCATATATTAGCCCGCGCAAAACATTGCATTCAATCTCTCTAAAACCAGCCTCTCCCACCTCTTCAAAAATGGCAGGGACTTTTTTATGTTGCAAGGCGACAATTCGCTGGTCAACATCTATTAAAGACAGCTTTGTAAGGCGCGAAAAGCACCTAGAGACACTAGTCTTTCCTGCTCCCATAAAGCCAATAAAAAATATGTGATCTCTACATTCTTGTCTCATAGTTATTGCCAATTTATACGGCGCATATACGCATCTCTAGCAGTCAAAATATCATAGATGTTGTCTTTTCCGAACTTCTCTAGGTATGCGTTTGCCAGCACAAACGCCACTTCTGCCTCTGCCACAACCGCAGCAGACGCAACAGCGCAAACATCTGACCTTTCCTTGGAGGCAAGAGCCACCTCGTGGGTGTCGGTGTTGATGGTTCTAAGGGGCTTTGTCATGGTGGGAATAGGCTTCATAGCTGCGCAAATGACCAAATTTTGACCAGTTGTCATGCCGCCTTCAAGACCTCCTGCCCTGTTTGTTTTTCTGGAGTACCCCTTTTGGGTGTAGGTTATCTCGTCATGAACCTTGCTTCCTGGCACAACAGATGTCCTAAATCCCATGCCAAACTCAACGCCCTTGATGGCAGGTATGGAAAAAACCGCAGCTCCGAGCTTTGAAGTCAGGCGCTCAGGACCACTTGCATAAGAGCCAAGGCCTGGCACCATATTGCTTGCCATTACAATAAATTGACCACCCAAAGAATCCCCTTGAGCGCGTGCGTTGTCAATTTCTTGTTCCATCTCTGCGTTTACCTCGGCACTTATTGTGCGGCAGCTCGTGTTTTCTACCACGTTCCAGTCAATATCTGTGTCTTTAGAAACACAAACAGATCCAATGCGCTTGACAAAAGAGTGCACATATACATCAAAGTTTGCCAAAATTGCCTTTGCAATGCCGCCAACAGCAACTCTAGCTGCGGTTTCTCTAGCACTGGAGCGCTCTAAAACGTTGCGCGCATCATCAAAGCCGTATTTTAACATTCCAACCAAATCTGCATGTCCTGGTCTTGGGGTTGTCTCGCGAACCAAATTTTCAGGCGATGTGCCAAAAGTGTCCATTCGCCCAATCCAGTTTGAGTAATCCTTGTTTTCTATCATCAAAGAAATTGGCGTTCCCAAAGTGGTAGAAAAGCGAACACCAGAAGTGACCAGCACTTTGTCTGTCTCTATTTTTTGGCGACCTCCTCTGCCGTATCCTTTTTGCCTGCGGGCTAGATCTTTGTTAAGCTCTGCCTCGTCAATATGAATACCTGCAGGAACACCGCTCACTATGGCGCTTAGCAGCGGTCCATGTGATTCTCCTGCTGTTACAAATTCCATCTTTTACTACCACCTATTCTTTGGGTTTTGCTCTGCTTGTTGCGGGCGTTTGCTTGTTGCTGGCGTTTTATCGCCCGCTTTGACGCCGTGCGCTTGCTAGCGTTTTGGCGTCTCGCGTTTGCTGGCGCACTCTTTTATAGCAACGCACCCTGCCTCTTGCCGCACCCGCAACCCGCTCATGCCGATACCGCAGCTCCTTGCTGCGCCTTTACCTGCGCCAACACTTTTTCTCGCGCCTCTTCTTCTTGCATTTCTTTTTCTTTGGCGATGACCAAATTTGTTGCTTCAATAGCACATTCTAACATGCTCTCATCAGGCTCTTTTGTCGTTAGGCGCTGCATTTGAAGCCCTGGCCACAAAAGAATCTTTACCAGCGCTTTATCTGGATTATTTCCTGCCCACTTTACAGATATCTCATACGAAATACCAGCTATAAGCGGCATTAAAATAATGCGCGTTAGCATTATCAAAATAAAACGCAAAGGTCCATCTAAAACCCCAGTCAAATCCACAAGCGCATTAATTGGTTTGCCCAACGCCGTGTAAACAAAAATAGCGATAATCATGACCATAATAAGAAACGCCGTGCCGCACCTTACATGCAATCTAGGATAATCCATGCAATTTTTTGGCGTCAGCTGCGCCCCATGCTCAAAAGCATGGATTGTCTTATGCTCTGCACCATGATAGCAAAACATTCGCTTAATATCGCGCATTTGCCCAATTGCTGCAATATATGCAATAAAAATCACAACGCGCACAAGCCCGTCAAAAAGATTCCACGAAACATCATTCATCGCCTGCGCGCCAAACACAAGATTAGAAAGCCAAGCAGGCAAAACAACAAAAGCCGCAATGCCTAAAATAAGACCCAGCACCAAAGAAACAACAATCCATCCACCAAGCCCCTCTTGGTGTTCGCCATTATCAGCGCCACTAACAGGGTGTTCGCCATCATTGGCAGCGGGGTGTTCGCCCACATTATTATCCTGCTTAGCAGGCAGATCCTCGTCGCCTTCAATGCCTTCATCGCCTTCATCGCTTAGGTCGTATGCGTGATCTGCAGAAATGCTGAGCGCCTTGTATCCGAGCACGAGGCTGTCGACAAACGCCACACAGCCTCTGATTATCGGCCAACTAAGCCACGAGTCCTTCTTTCTGGCGTGCTTTAGGTCGTGCGCCTCGGTATAAATCGCGCCCTCGGGCGTGCGCACGGCAACAGCCCAATTGTAGCGGCCGCGCATCATTATGCCCTCTATCAGGGCTTGGCCGCCAATGTGGGTTCTGAAAGAAACATCTGTATCTGCGCTGAATGCGCGCTTGGTAGCACTTGACTTGGCATCGGCAGCGCCGCTATTATCGCTCGACTTTGCCTTGACAGCGCCACTTGATGCGACGCTGTCCAGCTCAGCTGCGCTTGCCGCAGCATCACCTGCCGCGCCGCCACTCATCACACTATCACTCAACTTGGTATCGCTCATGTCGCGCTAATCGTCCTGCTCAACTTGGTTCCACGGACGCCCGCAAGCCATCTTACCCTCAGGACATGCGCCCTTTACACAGCCAGGACCTGCGCATTTAAAGATGTAAGGAGCGGTTTCTTTTACCAGCTCAAGCATTTTACAGGCAAGCTCTCTAATCTCATCTTGCGCCCTATTACAACAGCGCAAAGAAAAAAAGTGCAGCAGCTCGCGAATGTTCATGGTCATGCACAGCTTTGTCTCGCAAGAATGAGGCAAAATATAGCGAGCGTCCTCTGCAGGAATACCAGCGTCCACCATCTTTTTATACGAAGCAAAGGCATGCTTTACATCATTTGTAAACTCCTCTTCAAGACCTGCTGCCTTTATGGATTCAGGAATTATAAAATCTGGCTCCTCTTTGAACTCGACGTAGCGCTGAGATTGCTGGTTATAGCTTGCCAAACGGTGCCTTACCAGCTGGTGAGAGGTTACGCGCGAGATGCCATCTATGGCAAAAGTGTAGCTCGCATGCTCCAAAGTCGAATAATGCCCGCTTTTCAAAATGGTGCGCAAAACACTGTGAATCTTATCGTCGGTTAATGTCTCAAGCAGCTCTTTTGCACCAACTGGCGCATAACATAGCCTTGCAGCCGTTGCCACAGCACGTTCAGGTTCTGGAGTATGATACAAAAGTTCTACTTGCATTTTTGCTTCCTTTCAATTTAGTTTACGAATGCCGCTATATATGTGCGCGTTTGCGGTGTGCTTGTGGTGCATTCGCGTATTTTTTATGGCGAACACCACGCGCTTTTATGCACTTTTACATACCGCTACATGTATATGCTTGCGCGCTTTCCTGCGCACACGCTCGCGTGTTCATACGCGCGCCCTTTTTTTCTTTTTAGTCTATAAAAAAAGCGCCGCCAATATTTGACGACGCTTCAAAATACCGAAATGTTTCAAATTTCTTAAAAGTACTTGTTGCTAAAAGCCCACTTCTTAAAAGCTCGCTTTTTAAAAGCCTACTCTTCGCTTTTTTCTGCCTCATCTTTAGCAGGAGCATCTTCTGCCTTATCAGCAGCATCTTCAGCTGGCTTATCAGCCTCTTCTGCCTTATCAGCTGACTTATCAGCCTCATCAGCTGGCTTTTTGCCGTCTGCTTTGTCCTGCTCTTCTTGAGCCTCTGCAGCCAACTTAGCATTCTTTTCTGCCTCTTTAGCAGCCTTTTCTGCATACTTTTTGGCGCGCTCTTCTTTAGCAGCCTTTTTCTCGGCACGTGCCTGAGCGGCCTCTTCTGCCAACTTTTCAGCTTTTGCCTGCTTAGCAGCTTTTGCCTCTTCGTTACGCTTTTGGACAAGCTCTGCAGCACCACCAAACTTATCAGCAAAGCGCTGCACACGACCACCAGCGTCAACAAACTTTTGCTGACCAGTAAAAAATGGATGGCATGCATTGCAAAGCTCGACTACAAGCTCGGGTTTTGTGGAACGCGTGGTAAAAGTATTGCCGCATGAGCAGCGAACAGTGCACTCCACATAATCTGGATGAATTTCTGGTTTCATGTATCTGGATCCTTTCAGTTGCATCTTGGTTTCCGACCAAGATAGTTAAAGCCTTGGTTTCCGACCAAGAGCTGTCGACACACAAGGATTAATGATACCTAAAAAAGCACGTCCTGCCAAGAGTAAATTTTATGGAGTTTTCGTATGCAGCAGCAATCCCATCAAAGCCCCTTCAAACAATAATGGCGAACACCCCACGAGATTTAAGGCGCGATATTTGTCGCGGGAAAGGGCTTGGTTTGGTATTATTATATGCTTACTCGCAAAAATTTTAGGCAGATAAACAAATAGAGACAAAGAAGGCAAAACATGGCATATGATATGCAATATAGGCTTAGAAGCTGCGATTTTGATGCAAACGGACATATAAAACCAGCAAGCGTGCTAGACATTTTTCAAGATGTTGCAGGTTGGGATGTGCAAGAACTTGGCTGGGGCTCTAAGGACTTACTTAAAAATAAGGGTCTTTTATGGGTTGTTGTTCGCACAAAATATGAGGTACTAGCTCCTGTTTTAGAACACAGCTTAGTCAAAGCAAAAACATGGACAAACACTCCTAGCCGCTTTGGTTTTAGGCGCGAATACCTGCTTGAAAACACCGACGGCGCAGCCCTTATAAAATCCAGTTCCGAATGGATTATGACAGACATAAAAACGCGGTCTTTTGTAAGCGTTGCAGATGTTTGGCCAGAAGGCGGAGACAAAATAAAAAAGGTCAACTTTGAGGGTCGCATAAAAAAGCTTCGCGACTTTGAAGTAGAGCCTGAGGCAGAACTAGACGCAAAGGCAGAATCAATTGCAGCGCCTGGAACAAAACTAGATACAGACGCAGAATCTAGCACGCAAGCCAAAGCAAGCCCCAAAACAAGCAGCAAACCCTACCCTGTTTTAGCAGCTAACTCCATGCTTGATTGCAATGGACATGTAAATAATACTTATTATGCAAGCTGGGTGATGGATGCAATTGACTTGCCAGAAAACGAGACAATCAAAACCTTGCAAATTGATTATAGAAAAGAAGTAACTTTGGGACAAAAAATTGACATCTACTCAAAGCGCACGGGCAATAAAATACAAGCTAAAGGCATGAATGAAGAAGGCGTGCGCTGCTTTAGCGCAGAACTCGAGCTAGCATAAACAAGCAAAAGCGTGTGCTAGCATAAACAAGTGGAAACGCGCCCTAAGATAACCAAGCACAAACAAACAACTAGAACCGAGACCACAACCAATAACAAAACATGGCACAAAAATTTCACCTTGGAGCATATCTTGAGCTGTTCAAAAGCGGCATGGGCGCAAAAATTGCGTGGGGAGGCTTTCTCGCGCGATTTTATGCAGCAATGCTAGCTCTTGCCACCATCAACATGTATGCTCAAGAAGGTCACAGCTATCTATGGGCAGGAATTGCCGCCTCTGTCATCGCATTATCTAATTTTTTGATAGCCCCGCGAATTTCAAAACTCATCGACAGATACGGTCAAAGCCGCGTCATCCCAAAAGCCATGAGTATAGCCCTAGTGTTTCTGGTTATCATGCTAATTGCCGTGCACACGCACGTCCCACTTTGGGCATCTATGCTGCTCTCCGTGCCAATGGGCTGCATGCCCGTAGTCCCATCAATCACACGCGCACGCTGGAGCTACCTTTTGCGCTCAAAGCAAACTTACGACCTGTCGCGCCTGCAAACCGCCTTTGCCTTTGAAGGCGTGCTCGATGACATCGCGTTTATGCTATCGCCATCGCTTGCAATTGCAATATCGACGCTGCTATTGCCCCAAGCAGGTCTTATTATGGGCGGGCTTTGCTATTTGGTCGGCATGTGCATAATTTTATCTAGCAAAAAAACCGAGCCCGACATCACCTTTATGGCAGCTCAAGGTGGCAAAAACTCTACTAATAATAATGGCGAACACCCCACTAAGCAGACCACCAATAATAATGGCGAACACCCTGCTGAGCTCCAAAGCAATTCAGGTGACAAACACCACGCTGAGCAGCAAAACAATAAACTTATCGAACAGCCAGCCAAAACATCTAATAAACAAAGCAATCAACAACTCACAAAGCAGACCAGCATTTTTAAGGTGTTTCCCTTTGTTATCCCAGTATTTTTATCAGCATGTTTTGGAGCACTTTTTTATGGTCTTATAGAACCTGCTACCCTATCTTTATGCACTGAGCAGGCATCAAATTATTATTCTAGCTTAGTATTTTTTGTCTCTGCGCTATCTTCTGCAACAGCTGGATTTTTATTTGGGGTTATAGATTTTCAATTTAGCCCGCTAAAGCGCCTTTTTGTCTTTGCATGCGCTCTTGGGATTTTGTTTTTTACCATGGTGTTTGTCCACGATATCCCTTCGCTTTTTATAGTAAACCTTATTGGCTCTTTTTCTTGGGCGCCTTTTGTTATCACGCTTAATGCAACCATAGAATATGGTGTTGAATCTTCTCGAGTAACAGAAGGCTTAACATGGGTAAACGCAGGTTTTCAGCTGGGAATGGTTTTTGGTCCTTCTTTTGGAGGAATTTTGCTTGACATGATTGGTTGCAGAGAAACATTTATAGTTTCGGGTTTTCTTGCCCTGCTTGCACCACTTGTGCTCTTTATGTTTTACCCAATGCTAAAAAAGGCGCTCTCGCGTTAGGCAAGCTTGCATTGAGCATTTTGTGCTAGGTGTCTCACGCTAATCAAGTTCGCGTTAAGCACTTTCAAGTTGGGCTTTTGCACTAGACACTTTTGCATTAGGCGCTCTCGCGTTAAGCAGATTTGCGTTAGAGGCTTTTCATGTGATTTTGTCTAATGTCTCAAAAAGTTTTTGCAAAATAGAGTAATATAGTGGAACTAAGCGCATATTTGCAAGCAACTAATATGCTTATGTATTAAAACGTTTGCCAAAATGGGCAGAGCGTTTGATAACGTTACACTTACGTGGCTGGCAGGCGCATCGCCATTATGCACCAAGATGTTCGCCAAAACAGAACCACCTAAGCAACAAAACGTCACCTAAAACGAATGTGGTGTTCGCCATTATGCAGTAAAGCGTTTGCAAAACGAGCAGGGTGTTCGCCAAAAAAACGAGAAAGGACAAGAAGATGGAAGAAGTAAGCACTAAGGTTTATGAGCTGGTCGAAAAGGCTCTTGAAGGCAACGGGCTCACTTATGAC
>CAVEKR010000033.1:6229-10110 GCA_963616365.1 Bacteroidaceae bacterium | reverse complement strand
TTGGCAGGAGATGCCTTGCGTTGAAGAGGAGCATTCGCGTAGCTTTTGGATTGAGTTGCTTGGTGATGTTTTGGGTGTCGAACACCCGACTAAAGTTCGTTAGAATTTTGTGTTTCTTGATTTTAAAATGCATGAATGAGATTGGTTGGCGGCAGATTAGACATGCGATATTAATATGCAAGCGGTTTTGCATATAACTATTTTGCCTAGCCATAGGCTACAAGAGAAAATATAGAAATCCCAGTTTTTTGTCCACGCCCCCAATGTTTCATTTACATTTGCAATATATCAGCTTTTAACAGGTGAAATGGTTGGTAAAAAGGATCATTTAAGGAAGGGAAAAGAGCGGTTAAAGCAAATTGAAAAGATTTTGTTGAAAAACAAAAACCATCCAGACAAAGAAATATTAGAATTTATTGCGAACGATCTTAGACAAGCTTTAGGAGGCAATTAAATGGAAGAAAAAGAAATGAATGAGGCTTTGCTAGCTTCATTTCCAGAGTTAAAAGCGGAATTTGACGAATATACTTCTTGGCAAGATGGAATAGAAACGGGTGCTTTTTTAACTTACGAAGATGTGCTCTTACCGCACATAGTTGATGCGCTTAAGAATAATGAAACGCAATTTTTAGCAAGGGCAGCGCAGTTTATTGAAGAAGGTTTGACGCAAAAAGGGCAATATTGCGCAAATGTTATTTATGTCGGTGTCCTTGAAGGCTTGAAGTCAAAATGTGATAATTCTAAAGTTCGCGATTTTTGCTTCGATGTTGCACGTAAAGAGTTTGATGAGTTGGTTTATTAGCTTTAATGAATAGGTGGGCTTTTTGGCAATGACGATATTGTTATCCCGCAATTTGATGACAATATCAGATATAAAAACGCGCAAAGCGACCAAGGTGCTCGCCATAACGACACGAGTGTTCGCCATAGCAACAGGGGCGTTCGCCATAAGCGCACGGGCGTTTTCCATAACGACAGGGGTGTTCGCCATAGAAATCAAGGCAAATCACAAAAAGCAAACTAAAAAGTAATAGAGCCGCTGCAAAGCTGTTTTCTGTTTGTAACTTAAAAATTTTTCTTAGCGCTATACTTATATGTGTAAGGAAAACAAGAATTTGCTTAACGCAAAGACAAGGAGACGCATATGTTTGAAAAGTTTACTGATAAGGCGCGCCGTGTTTTGGTGCTTGCGCAAGAAGAGGCGCGCGGGCTCAATCAATCTTATGTAGGTACTGAGCATTTATTGCTTGGGCTTATTCGCGAGGGAGAAGGCATTGCAGCTCAAGCCCTGCGCGAGCTAAACATCACCTACGATGCCTGCCTGGAACAAATAAAAACGCTCACAAGTTCTGTTTCTACAGCTGCAGCAGGTCATATTCCTTTTACTCCGCGTGCCAAGCGCGTGCTTGAAGATTCCCTGCGTGAGACCATGCAGCAGGGGCAAAACTATATTTCTACAGAGCATTTGCTTTTGGGCATTGTGCATGAAGGCAATGGTTTTGCAATGGAGACGCTTGTTCAGCTAGGTGTTGATGGTGCGCAACTAAGAACCAAGATAGAAGAGCTTATTCGCAACGCGCCAACCCCCGTGCCAATGGGACCTGAGGGCGCGCCATGTTTTGCGCAAAGAGCCAAGGGTTCTGCGCTTAAAGATTTTGGCGTTGACCTTAATAAAGAGGCTAAAGAAGGCAAGCTTGATCCTGTTATTGGGCGCGAGCGAGAAATTGAGCGCGTCATGCAGATTTTGAGCCGTCGCTCTAAAAATAATCCGCTTTTAGTTGGCGAGCCAGGCGTTGGCAAAACCGCTGTTGTCGAGGGCTTAGCGCAGCTTATTTATGACGAACAAGTTCCTGATATTTTGCGCGAGAAGCGCATTGTAACCTTGGATGTAAGCGCAATGATTGCAGGTTCTAAGTATCGTGGAGAGTTTGAAGAGCGCCTAAAGGCTGTTATTAAAGAGACCCAAAAACTTGGCAATGTAATTTTATTTATTGACGAGATTCACACTCTTATTGGGGCAGGTTCTGCTTCTGGATCCATGGATGCAGCAGCAATTTTAAAGCCTGCTTTATCTAGGGGAGAAATCCAAGCTATTGGTGCTACTACCATTGATGAGTTCCGCAAATATTTTGAGCGCGACTCTGCACTTGCAAGGCGTTTTCAGGCTGTTACGGTAGATGAGCCAAGCGTTACAGATACTATAACCATTTTGTCTGGCTTAAGTGATAGGTATGAAGCGCACCATCGTGTTCACTATACACAAGAGGCGCTTGAAAGTGCTGCTAAGATGGCAAATAGATATGTTCAAGACCGCTTTTTGCCTGATAAAGCAATAGATTTGCTTGACGAGGCAGGCGCGCGCATGCGCATTAAAAACATGGTCGTGCCAAAAGAGGTAGCAGAAATTTCTGAGAAGCTCAAAAAAGTGCGCGCAGAAAAAGACGAGGCAATAACTAGGCAAAATTTTGAGCGAGCAGCAAAGGTCCGCGATAAAGAGCGCGCGCTTATTGAGGAGCGCCGCAAGCTAGAAGAAAAGTGGAGAGAAGATGCGGCACTTAACGTTGCAACCATCGGAGAAACTGAGATTGCAGATGTTGTTAGCGCAGCTACGGGCGTTCCTGTTTCTAATTTAACAGAAGAAGAAACCTCAAAACTTTTGCGCATGGAATCTGCGATGCATGAGCGCGTTATCGGTCAAGAAGAGGCCATCAAGGCGGTTTCTCGTGCTATAAGGAGAGGTCGTGCTGGGCTAAAAGATCCAAATAGACCAATTGGTTCTTTTATTTTCTTAGGTCCATCTGGCGTTGGAAAAACTGAGCTCTCCAAGACTTTGGCAGAATTTTTGTTTGGAAGCCAAGAGTCTCTTATCAGTCTTGACATGTCAGAATACATGGAAAAATACAGTGTTAGCCGCTTGATTGGGTCTCCTCCAGGATATGTTGGTTATGAAGAAGGCGGCCAGTTGACCAAGGCGGTGCGCCAAAAACCTTATAGCGTTGTGCTTTTTGACGAGATTGAAAAAGCGCACCCCGATGTGTTTAACATCTTGCTTCAAGTGCTCGAAGAGGGTCATTTGACCGATGCGCAAGGCCGTCAAGTGGATTTTCGTAACACTGTTATTATTATGACATCAAACGTTGGTGCTAGAGAGATTGTTCGCGAGGCGCCTCTTGGCTTTGGAAGCTCTAATTCTGCGGGATTAACTGAAAAAGAGATAAAGACTTCTGTAATGTCTGAGCTCAAGAAACTGTTCCGTCCGGAGTTTTTGAACCGCGTGGATGAGACCATCGTCTTTACAAGCTTAAGCAAAGAAGAAATTTCTGAAATTATTGACTTGATGATTGACGAGCTACGCCAACGTATGATTATTATGGGCATGAACATAGAGCTCACACCTGCTGCGCGTGACTTTGTTGCCAAGGAGGGCTCTGACACCCAATATGGCGCGCGTCCTTTGCGCAGGGCTATCCAGCACTTGATTGAAGATCCGCTTTCTGAAGAAATCTTAGCTGGTAAATGGCCTGAAGGTTCTACAGTTTTGGTGGATCATGTGGGTGATGAGCTCGTGTTTGCGCCTGGCAAGGGAGAGATTCCCAAATTGCGCGAGCGCAAGACGCTTGCCCTAAATGCCGCAGGCACTACCTCTCATGCAAGCGCTTCTAGAACGCAGCCGCCTGTTGCTGATTTGGCTGGTGGGAGCTCTGCTATGAGTGGGGCTGATGCTTAAATTTGTGGATGTTGGGGGCGCGGCTAGGTAGCGGGCGGCGCGAAGTTGCAGCGCGGCGGTGCTAGGTAGCTAGGCAGTGCGGCTGGCGAACACGCTGCTTGCGCTGCTGGCTGCTAAGTTGACGGCGCGGCGCTGGTGCTAGACCGCTGGGCAG
>CAVEKR010000033.1:0-6219 GCA_963616365.1 Bacteroidaceae bacterium | reverse complement strand
GCTATGAGTGGGGCTGATGCTTAAATTTGTGGATGTTGGGGGCGGTGCTGCCGCTAGGTGGCGGTTGTGCTGCTAGGTAGCGGGCGCAAGAGGAGGATTTAATCATGGCGGATATGACGGAAAATAAAGGGAGCGCAGGGAGCGCGCCAAGCAGCGCAAGCAGCGCAAACAGCGCAAGCAGCGCGCCAAGCAGCCCTTCGGGCCACTTGGGCAGCGACCCTGTGGCAGGACCTGCTGCTCTTGCCTCTCAAAGAGCCAATGAGTTTATGCACACCCTTGGCAACTTGGCAAAAAACTTGGGCGCTCACCATGGGGTCATTGCAAAAAACCCCTCTACAGCTGCTGTTATTGTTTCTGGCGGAACAGGGGAGCGATTTGGAAACCCAAGCGGCAAGCAGCTATTTGAGCTTTTGAGCAAGCCAGCGTTGACTTGGTCGCTTGAAGCCTTTGACGCAACGCCAGATGTTGGCTTAATCGTTCTTGTTTGCCCAGATGAGCAGCGAGAGACTTTTCGCAAGGTCGCCATTGACCCGTATGAGTTTGTAACGCCCATAGTTTTTGCTTGCGCAGGAGACATTCGCCAAGAATCTGCCATGAACGGCGTCGATGCCGTCTCTCCAGAATACGACATCATAGCAATCCACGATGGCGCAAGACCGCTGGTAACCCCCGATGTCATAACCCATGCAATCAGCCTTATCAAGGGCAATTTGGATGCCGACGGCGTGTGCGTGGGGCATCCCAGCATAGACACGCTAAAGGTCGTCAACGGAAACACAATTGCTGGCACTCCCGACAGGAGTCTTTTTTGGGTCGCGCAAACGCCGCAGGTATTCCGCGCTGACATTTGCAGGCGAGCCTACTCTTCTGCCATGTTTGACGGCTTTGTTGGGACCGATGACTCATCGCTGGTAGAGCGCATGGGCGGCAACGTTTTGATGCTCGATGGCTCGCGCGACAACATAAAACTCACTGTTCCAGAAGACGTCGGTCCAATCGTGGCAATTTTGGCAAAGCGCCTAGCTTCCGAGAACTTCGAGCAGAATAATCTTGGCGAACACCCCAGTGAGCAGGGAAAACACAGCGGTAAGCAGGGTAATTAGCATGGCGAACACCCCAGTGGCTTGCGTGTCCATTATCATGGCGCGCTCCCATGTTAAGTTTGGCAACTGTAACGATGAGCAGGGCAAACATAAGGCGAATAGCAAATATGAGTAGCAGCAATAACAACCAAAGTCAAATAGCGCAGCGCATAGGCATAGGCTATGACGTGCATGCTTTTGCAAAAGGGCGCAAGCTTATTTTGGGTGGCGTACACATTCCTTATGAGATGGGACTAGATGGTCACTCTGATGCCGATGTGTTGGTTCATGCAATTATGGATTCCATACTTGGAGCTGCAAGAGCAGGAGATATTGGCAAATATTTTCCTGATAACGATCCTGCATACAAGGGCGCAGATTCTTTAGTTTTGCTCAGAAAAGTTTCTGAAATCATAAAAGATCTTGGTTGGCGCATTAATGATATTGATAGCGTCATTGCACTTCAAGAACCTAAAATCTCAATCTATAGAGAAGAAATGCGCAAAAATATTGCCAATGCCTGTGTACTTGACATTGAACAGGTGGGCATAAAGGCAACAACAACTGAGCATTTAGGTTTTGTAGGCAAGGGTCTTGGCGCTAGCGCTCAAGCTGTCTGCCTGCTTTCGCGCATTTAATTTGTTTCAACGCTCATACCGCTATCAAGCAGGGTTTTTGTTGGAATACATTAAGGCGTTCGCCATGCTAAAAAGCCAGGAAGCTAGCAGGGTGTTCGCCATGCTTATTGCCTGAAATTGATATTTTATTTGTTTTTCTCCCCACGTAGCTAGCTTTTATTAAATTTGTATAAATTTGTCCTAGAAATTCCACCTTGAACTTGCTAAAATAGAAAAGTTAGCCAAAAAAATGAGTTTTGTTATTGGCTATCTGATTGTTGGATTTATAAATTTTATAAGAGAGGTTTGTTATGTTTGAACTTAACTATGGGTCTAGTGCGGCAAAAATTCGTGTTTGCTCGTCTAAAAAGGCAAAAATCAAGAGTATTTCTCAAAAATTTGTTTGTCTGTTTTCTGCTTTAGTGTTGATAATATCTATGGTGCCAATAGCGCTGATAAGCAGCGTTGCAGAGGCGCGCCCAGATAGTTCTGCAGATTCTGAGGCAACAATTACTAGAGAAGACATGCTCGCAGATGTTAATGCGGTAGAAGAATTTGCTCAGTCTCAGGTGGATACTAATCTTACAGAGACCGATGATCAACTTAAAGTAGAAGATAATAATCAGGCTACAACACAAGGTAGCAGTTCGCAAAATGACACGCAAAGTGGGCAAAGTGATGGCGGCGACGGCAGCAGCGGCGATTCTAGCAACAGCGGCAACAGCAGCGGCGATAACAACAGCGGTGACAATAATAACAATAGCGGGAGCAGCGATTCCAACAATAGCGCCGACAATAGCAACAACAACAGCGCCGACAACAACCAAAACTCCGATAATAATCAAAATACAGACGGCAATAATTCCAGCGATGGCAGCGGTTCAAATAACAACAGCGGCTCAAACGACAACAGCAACTCAAACAATGACAACAGCTCAAGTGATGACAACGACAACTCAGATAGCGGCATTGATGACAAATTTAGAGACATGACAGAAGGCAATTCTGATGCAGAAGATACTTTAAAAAATGCCAAGGATAATAAAACCAATCCTGTTTCTGAAGTTCACTCAGATGGAAGTGTTTCAAAAACAATCTTAAACCCAATGAACGAGCTGGCATTTATTCAGAGTGCAGAAGGCTCAAAACAAAACGTGGTGTTCGACACCTATCTAAATGAGCAAAGAAAATACCAGGGCTGCACGCTCACCAATGCCCCTTTTGCAGATAGAGACATTACAGATGGTGCTAACGAGGCATTTAAGGGCAAGAAAGTTTCAAAATATAACTCCAATTTTGTGAGCGGGGACGAATACGACAACGATGTTGGGTATTCAAATATCCGCGCTGTTGCATTTAACCCGCATAAGGGGCAGGCGCGCAAAGACTGCGTAGCCTATATTGCGGTTAATCCAATTAAATCTGACGAGGTAGAGTTTATTACTTGGATGTATGACTATACAAATAAAACGCGTTCTAGTAATTTGAAGCTGGGCACTATGATCTGCCAAAACATCAAGAGTCAAACGTATTCTTCGGAATTTTTGAACTTTATGGCAATAACTGCTGGGGATTACTATAACAAAGGCTATGATACTTCGGTTGTTTACTTTCCAGGGCATGGATCGGATACAACAGATGACATGGGGCTTTTTGAGGTCGACTGGCAAGACATGGAAAATCCAAAGCTAAGCAGTGTTTCTGATAGCGCAATTCATCCTGATTGGAAAACTGCACGCGGAAACGGCTGGCAGCGCAGCACAATTATCTATGATAAGCTGACTTGCTCGCTTGACACAGGAGATGTCAACGGAGATGGAATTGATGACTTGGCAGTTGTGACATCTGTTTGCCAACCAAGAAATATGGACGGCTCAAAGGTTTGCCGTTTTATGCCCTACCTTTCTGTTTGCTATGGAAAAAATGGCTCTAGCCTAGGGGACGTTTTGACTAAAGCGACTGGAGATTATATTAATGATGGCGGAGATGGGCATCATTATTGGGCAACAATGAGAAATCCTGGAATTTCTTTGGGAGATGCCGATGGAGATGATGTTGATGAAATAACAATTGCTGGTACTAAATGGTTTGTTAAAAGTCAGGCAGACACAAAAGATATAACAGCATCAACATATGATGGCGAATCTTGGGATGGGTACCGCCTGCATAGATATTGTTTGGGAACATATCGTGCTCTAGATGGAAAGTTGTCAGTTGTTGAATTTAACAATGACCTTAATGCAAATGACTGGAAAGAAGGCGGCACCTATCATGATGATAAAATTCAACCTAGATGCGGCGTTAAATATTTTAAGGTAAATGGAAACCATAAGCCAGAAGCGCTCTATATTGACGGCAATGTTTATAGGATGAGCGAAAACTCAGGCAAACTTGATTTGTCGTGGGTCTATACTCCGCCTTATTTTCAGAGCAAAGATAGGCAAACAACTAAAACTTGCCTTTTAACTAATACTTATACGCGTTCAGTTGTTGCAGGTAATTTTGATAAAAATGTCAATGGACGCGAACAGCTCATGCTTTTGATTGGTCTTAAACGCGACGGAATGCATGAAGATTCAGTTTCTGCGATGTCTATTGGTGGAGAATATGACCAAGACGTCAAGGATGAAAATGGAAATATAACTGAATTTAAAGATGCGACTGGTTTTTATTATAACGACATGGAAAACCACGATACGTATACCTGCAATAAGACAAATTCAAACGTAGAAGACCGCTTTAGTTCTGAGATTGTTTCTATTGATATTGGAAAAGATGGTGTTGAGGTCAGCTACGATGATGTTGATTTAGCCTATACTGAGCCCGATGTTCAAGCAGTGCTTCAAGCAGCGCCAACGTTTAAGGGCGCAAACCAAATGAACGGAACTACAACGTATTCCACGACGCTTTCTTATAATGCCATTACTGATTCGCGAGAATGGAATCATAAGTGGGGTGTTGGAGTTGCAGGAACTATTAGCCTAGAAGCAGATGCTGGTACTATTATGGCAGGCACAATCATGCCGACAGGTTCAATAACCTTTAGGTGTGGCTGGGTTGGCAGCTGGTCAAGCGGGTGGAAAAAGTCGCGGCAAACAACTTATAGTCAGAGTTTTTCTGCAACGCGAATAACCAATGTGGTTATGCGGCGTATTCCGACCTACATATATAAGTATAAAATACTCAATGCCAAGCCAGGCACAAATGACACGATGACCTGCGTTGTTCCAGGAGCGCCTTATTATGTGCAATATTCTGTAGATGACTATAATGCCTTTGTAGATCAATATAATGCTGCGCTTGCACAGCGTAAGAAAACACAAGATTTATCTAACACAAATGAGCTTTGCAAAATTGAAGAAAAGTCTCTGCTCAACGATGTTGGAAACCCATGGGGTTATTCATCAAAATTGGGCGGCACAAATATTACAGATGATAATTGGGTGCAAAAAGATACTACGGGCAATGCCCAATCAGGAAACTGGAGCGCAAATCCTACTTGGTTTAGATATGGAAAATCTGCTGGTACAGAGACTATTTCTATTTCGCGCGGCAGTGCAATAGAATACCATTGGCAAACGATGAATGGATTTTCATCCGATCTTTCTGTGCAAGGTGGAACAAAGCTTTTTAAGCTAGGCTTTTATTTTAATCAAGAACAAACATATGGAACTTCTGGCGGGGATTCAAAAACGGAGAGTTCGGGAAATTCTGGAACTGTCTATAACATGGATAAGGTAGCTTTGCTTGCCAATAAGGCAAACTCTGACAGAACGCTCAATACATATGGATTTAGCTGGGCATTTGCTGGCGGAAACATTGAAGTTGCCAAAAAGAACAATGGAGATGGCGTTTCTGTGCCACTTTTGCACTACATATTAAAAGACATTACTGCACCTCCTGCTGCTGTGAGCATGCAGCAAGCGGAGTATAAGAAAAATAGCGATGGAACAACAGATGTAACGCTAAAGTGGAAGCTTCCAACAGACGACAACTCAGGCAGAGACTATTTTACTAACGACCAGCTACAATACACAGTCTATCAACGAGATGCGCGAACACAAGGGGACTGGTCTGCAGTAAATGACCAGCCATTTACCACTTCAGTTGGAAAAGATGGTTTGCTTTCATATACTTTTAAAGCAGATTCTTCTACAACTGACATTGGTTCTATGATGTATTATTCGGTGCGCTGTTCGCAAAAGTCAGGCAAGCAAAAAGGTATCGAGAGCATTAATCCAACACCTATTTTGCTGCTGTTTACAGGTCAAGATAGCGGAAGTGCAAAAACTAAAAATGCCGATACGCCAGAGACTGTTACTAAGGATGGTAGCGGTACCGACGGTAAAGATGGCGTGGGCACTGATACGGGCACTGATTCTAGTGGCGGCACCACCGACGGCACGGACAAAAAAGACGGCGGCACCACTGACAGCGGAACAAATACGGATGGAACAAGCACGGATGGCACCAGCTCGGGCACCGATTCTAGCGGTGGCACCACAGATGGCACAACAACC
>CAVEKR010000032.1:0-10168 GCA_963616365.1 Bacteroidaceae bacterium | reverse complement strand
GAGCCTCATTTCAGGGTGTCCCCCCACCCCCAAATGAGACACCCATAAGCGACACTCCCACCAGCCCTAATTTCGCGACGGAAATTTGGATTTTGACACAAAATGGCGTCCACTCCGAAACGCGCAAACGCGAATAACAAATGAGCGCAGATTAACAAAAGAATGCACGAAAGATTACGCCCGCGCTAAGTAGGCTTCTTGCAAGCGAGGATTTTCTTTGGAACAGAGGTGTCAGACCCCAATAGCTAAGTTTGGAGCAAAGGTGTCAGACCCCATAGCTAGGGACAAAGGTGTCAGACCCCATTATTTGGGCTGGCTGTGGGTATCGGGACAATGGGGTTTGACACCTTTGTCCCATGTGGCAATACATTGGGGTCTGACACCTTTGTTCTGCCAGAAGCTGGTGGGGTGTTCGTCAAGATGATGAGTAGAAAGTAGCAAGGTGTTCGTCAAGATGAAAAGTGCGAAAGAGCGCGAAAGTGCGGTAAAATTGCGGGGAAAATTAAATTTCTTGTGGTGTTTTATCCTGATTAAACTATACTTATTAGCGCAGCGGCATTTGGTGCGCCTTTTGTACGCTGCTATCTTAGTGTGAGTGCTATCTATTTGGGTGCGACGTTATACGCTGCTATAAAGAGTTCCAAAGAAAGAGCCTCAAGTACGCAAAAAGCCTCAAGCAAGAAAAACTAAACGAAAGGTTTTTACAAAAGGCGCAGTTAAAGAAGGACGCAAAAAGTTTTGACAAAAGACGGTTGGCAGGTCTTCAAAAGATGCTTGACAGGTCTTTAAAAGATGCTTGACAGGTCTTTAAAAGATGCTTAGCAGACCTTCAAAAGATTCTTGACAAGTCTTTGGTTACAACAGAACAGGAGTTATTATGCGCGACCATTCAAAACACATAGAATTTAGTAGAGAAAAAGCCGTATCAGAAATGCTGTATGCATGCGGGTTTAGTCTTCCGTTTTCAGTGGCGGAATCAAAAGGGTCATGGGAGGAAGTGTCAGCAATCGCCGAATGCTCAGAAATGCTACCTTTGACCTGTGCTTATGGAAGAGTTTTGGCAGACGATGCGCGTTCGCGAGTCATGAGCCCATCGGTGCTCACGTGTTGCATGGATTCCGTGGCAGTCCATTGGAGTGCGTTTGAAGATGGCAAAATGCCAGACTTCAGCACGTGGAAGCGGGGCGTGGACTGGGAGTTTGCCAACACGGGCATTGCTATGCCAGAAGGCTTTGATACAGCGGTGGTCATTGAGCACGTTAAAGTTTCTGATGACGAACAACACATTGAGATTGATGCAGCGCCTTCAAAGCAATTTGCAGGAACTAGAGCGCCAGGGGAATCCATGCAGGTAGGCGATGTGATTGCAAAAGCTGGAACAATTATTACTCCAGATGTTGCAGCAGCAATTGCAGCAGGCAATATTTCTCATGTGCGCGTGATGAGGCGTCCGCGTGTGGCATTTATTCCAACGGGAAACGAGCTCATTCCTCCTGCTGTGCCAATGCGTCATGACAGAAAATTTGCTGGTTTGGGCAAAAATTTTGAAACCAATAGCATATTGATTAAAGGTCGCGTTGAGCAATGGGGTGGAACTTGCCATGTGTTCGACATTGTGCCTGACGACCCTGCCTTGATTGAGCAGGCAATTTATCAGGCTTGCCAATGCGCAGATATTGTTGTGCTTAATGCTGGCAGCTCTAAGGGCAGCGATGATTGGAGTTGCGAACAGATGGAAAAAATCGGAAAGGTGCTTTTTCATGAAACAAATCATGGCCCTGGGCATCATTCCAGTTTTGCCATGGTGAACGGCACTCCTGTGGTGGGCATTTCTGGACCTGCGCGCGGAGCGTCGTTTACTCTCAACTTTTATTTACAGCCGCTAATCAAGGCATTTCTTGGTTTGAGCACAAAGCCAAAGATTGCATGGGCATGTCTTGACGAGGAGTTTCCTAAAAAACACAAGAAGCCTTCTGCAGAGAAAAAGGAGGAAAAGGCTGTTGCTGGAGAAGACAGACCCAGTGTTGTGCAAAACGATCGAAAATTCTTTGGCATTAAGCCTGTGTATGTGGAATATAAAGATGATGGCAAATTGCACGCAACGCCTGTAAAAGGCAGCAATCCTCAGGTGATTGCAAATGCTATTTATATGTTGCCATCTGACCCTGAGCAGCACCCTTCAGCTGGGAGTATTATTGAAATTGAGTGGCGCTAAGCTTTTTGGTGCGGCGTTCGGCGTGACATTTGATGTGGCGTTTGACGTGACTTAAGCCCTTTTGAGTCTGCCCTAGAATTGCTGTTAATATTGTGGTTAATGTCGCCATCATTAAATCTTCATGTTAATACTTCATACTATCTAGCGCCGTTTTTTAAGACGGCGCTTTTGATTTAAGAAGAACCCTTTGCAAGGAGGAATTGCTTGCCTGAAGAAATAAAACAAAAATTGGTCGGTCCCAAAACTGGGACGGGCGTTGTTCGTGAGCTTACAAAAGACGAGCTAGAAGCAGAGGCTCGTCAAGAAAAGCTTGCTACTCGCGCAAAAGAGCGAGAAAAGCAAAAAGAGCGCTCCGTTGTCATCGAATTTAAGAACGTGACCAAAGAATACAAGCTATATTCTAGCGACCGCGCTCGCATTTTAGGGCTTTTGTTTAAGAAAGTCCACTTTGAGCGCGTTTGCGCTAATAACGATTTAAGTTTTCAAATCCGCCAAGGTGAATCCGTGGCATTTTTGGGACCTAACGGTGCAGGTAAATCGACTGCGCTTAAAATGATTACTGGCGTTGTGTTTCCTACAAAAGGAGAAATCGAGGTCAAGGGGCGCGTAAGTGCTCTGCTAGAGCTTGGTGCTGGTTTTGACAACGGGCTTACGGGTCGTCAAAACATTCATTTGCGTTCTCAAATTTGGGGCTTTTCCTCTCAAGAAGCACGCGAACTTGAGCCAGACATCATTGAATTTGCCGATCTTGGCTCCTATATTGACCAGCCAATGCGTACTTATTCAAGCGGTATGCGCGCGCGTTTGGGCTTTGCCTTTGCGTCAAGCATCAATCCAGATATTTTGGTTGTTGACGAGGCATTATCTGTTGGAGATCGTGCTTTTTCTAAAAAGTGCCGCAACCGTGTTGATGAAATTATGGCAGATAGCAATGTAACAGTGCTTTTTGTAACTCACTCTTCAGGTGCGGCAAAAGAGTTTTGCCGTCGTGGTATTGTTATTAGCCATGGGCAGAAAATGTTTGATGGTCCTATCCAAGATGCCATTGATTTTTACGAAAGCGATTAGTGAAAGCGCCCAACAAAAGGAAAGCGTCCAACAAAAGGAGGACGCCCAATAAAAAGAAAGGCACCCAACAAAAGGAAGGCATCCAAGAAAAGGAAAGCGTCCAACAAAAGGAAAGCAACTAATCAAAAGAAAGCGACTAATAAAAGTAACTAATGAGGGCGACTAATACGGCGCTAATAGAAAAACTCATAAAAGGGAAAGATTGATAAAAAATGTGGTCAACTTTTATCGGTATACATAAAGACCTGTGGGAATGGCGCAGGCAAGTAATACATTTGGCATACATTGCGTTGCATCGCCAGACACAAAATACGGTTTTTGGTTGGGCGTGGCTTTTTCTAAAACCAGCTATGTATATTTTCTGTTTTTGGTTCGCACTCTTTTTAGGAATGCGCGCCGCAGGCGGAGACATGACAGGCGCCGAATACCTTATCTGGCTTTCATCGGGTATTATGCCATGGTTTTTCTTGCAAGATACAATAAACCAAGGCTCACACGTGTTCAACCAATACGCCTATTTAGTCAATAAATTAAAATTCCCCGTGGCGTTAATCCCAGTGTTTCACATGCTTTCTATCATGTTTATGCATATTATGCTCATGATTGTGCTTTTTATCATGTATATTTTAAGCGGCGGAACATTTGACCGCTATTTCTTACAGATACCCCTGCTCATGTTTATAATGTTTATGTTTTCTGTTGGGTACTCTTTGATGACGTCGCCACTTTCTGCTATCAGCAAGGATGTGTCGAATCTCATTGCGACGCTGAGCACTATTTTGTTCTGGCTTTCGGGCGTGATTTTTGACGTGAACATCATACCGTTTGAGGCAGTTAGGACGGCTTTGCTTTTTAATCCAGTTACCTTTATTGTGCAGGGGTATCGTATGGTCTTTGCCAACGGCTCGGTCGTGCACGGCACAATGGGCTGGATATGGAAAGATCCAGTATTTTTCGCCTGCGGCATTGGCACTATCGCCGTAACGCTTATAGCAGGACTTTTTGTCTTCTCAAAACTCCGCAAAGAAATTCCAGACGTACTCTAACTCGCGTTTTAGGGTATGGCGAACACTCTGCTGCAAAGCTCGGTGCTCCATTACGCCTCATGTTGTTTTATGGCGAACGCCAGTGTGGTGTTCGCCATTATTTTTTGCGCAATAAAAAGTTTGTTGAATTCGTGGAGAAGAGACGCCCGGATAAGTGTTATTAAAAAAATTGTTTGACATATACAAAGTTGCGCGTTAACATATTTGATTGCTGTTCACTTGACAGCGCGCGACTTTGTGCGCGCCCAAGGCAGCAGTTGGCAACTTGAAAATGCAAATAGTGAGTTTTTACACAAACGGGCGCGTGCCGTAGTGGTTAATCGGGGCGGACTGTAAATCCGCTGGCTATGCCTACCATGGTTCGAATCCATGCGCGCCCACCAGTGCCTGTGTGGCTCAGGGGTAGAGCACTTCCTTGGTAAGGAAGAGGTCATCGGTTCAAATCCGATCACAGGCACCATTTAAGGTCAATTAATTATTCCGCAAGGATTTATTTATCCGTAGGGGATTTATTTAGTATGAAGTGCTGCGACGCCGCAGATAACGTGCAATAATCCAAAACTATAGGGGATTTAGGTGCGTTAGATGCAAGGAGCAGTGCTGAAATTGCAAGGGAGCGACCTTCGCGTCGTGACCGAAGCAATGAAGTGCTGCGACGCCGCAGATAACGTGCATAAATCCCCTAGAAATGGCGGCGTAGCTCAGTTGGTTAGAGCACACGGCTCATACCCGTGGCGTCACTGGTTCGAATCCAGTCGCCGCTACCATATAATATAGGTCAGAGCGCTTTGTGCACCCTCAAGCATAAAGCGTAAGTAAACAATAAGCAAACAATTAGGAGGAAACATGGCAGATAAGGAAAAGTTTGAACGTACCAAACCACATGTTAACATTGGTACAATCGGTCACGTAGACCACGGTAAGACAACCTTAACAGCAGCTATCTCTAAGACCCTTTCTGAAAATGATGGATCTCATGGTAGCGCAACAGCAGACTTCACTGCATTTGAAGACATCGATAAGGCTCCAGAAGAGCGCGAGCGCGGTATTACCATCTCTATTGCTCACATTGAGTATGAAACTGATGGTCGCCACTATGCACACGTTGACTGCCCAGGACATGCTGACTACGTCAAGAACATGATTACTGGTGCTGCTCAAATGGACGGTGCTATTTTGGTTATCGCAGCAACTGATGGTCCTATGGCTCAAACCCGCGAGCACATCTTGCTTGCTCGTCAGGTAGGCGTTCCATACATCGTTGTTTTCTTGAACAAATGCGACATGGTCGATGACGACGAGCTCATTGACTTGGTTGAGATGGAAACTCGCGATCTTTTGACTGAGTATGAGTTCCCTGGAGACGATGTGCCAATCATTCGCGGTTCTGCTCTTAAAGCACTTGAAGGCGATGCACAATGGCAAGCTAAAATCTGGGATCTTATGGATGCAGTTGATAGCTACATCCCAACTCCAGAGCGCGACGTTGACAAGCCATTCTTGATGGCAATCGAAGACGTCTTTACAATTACTGGTCGTGGTACTGTTGCAACTGGTCGTGTTGAGCGTGGTATTTGCCACATGAACGACGAGGTCGAAATCGTCGGTATTCGTGAGACACAAAAGACCGTTGTTACTGGTATTGAGATGTTCCATAAGCTTCTTGATGAGGCAGAGGCAGGCGATAACGCAGGTATTTTGCTCCGCGGTACAAAACGTGAAGATATCGAGCGTGGTCAGGTTATCTGCAAGCCAGGTTCTGTTACCCCACACAAGAAGTTCAAAGGTCAAGTTTATGTTTTGACCAAAGACGAAGGTGGACGTCATACTCCATTCTTCACCAACTATCGTCCACAGTTCTATTTCCGCACCACAGACATTACTGGTACTGTTACTTTGCCAGAGGGCACAGAGATGGTTATGCCAGGCGACAATGTGGAAATCACTGGTGAGCTTATCCATGGCGTTGCTATGGAAGAGGGCTTGCGCTTTGCTATCCGTGAAGGTGGTCGCACCGTTGGCTCTGGTCGTGTTACCGAGATTATCGAGTAAGACGAACATAAATTTGTAATTTACGCAGCTAAGCTCGGTGGTTCTTGCATGTATTTTAATACGCGCAAGGGCTGCTGGGCTGGTTTGCGCTTATAGGAGGTCAAAATGGTAGCTAGTTTGGTCACCTTGGCTTGCACAGAGTGCAAACGCAGAAATTATACGACCAAGAAAAACAAAAAGAATACTCCTGACCGCATGGAATCAAGGAAGTATTGCAAGTGGTGCGGACATCATACTCTGCACCGTGAAACTCGCTAATTGCAAGTTGTTATTTGATTTTTGAGCTGGCTTTTTGCTGGCTCTCATGCCAGTTTTATGCTGGCAAACGTGCTGGCTTTTTGCTGGCAAATTTTTGAGCTGGCTATCATGCTGGGTACATGCCACTGGTTGTAATGGCGAACACGCTGTTAAATATGGTGGCGAACGCCTTGGCAAGATAGCCAAAATTTAAAGGCACAGGCCAGTAGCTCCAATTGGTAGAGCGCCGGTCTCCAAAACCGGATGTTGTGGGTTCGAGTCCTACCTGGCCTGCCAGTTTTTTATTTGGTGAACTCCGCTTTTTGAGTGGGGTGTTCGCCAAAAAATTATTGACGAACACGCGTGTGCAAGATAGTGCAAAGAGGGTGTTCGCCAAAAAGTAAATGGTGAGCGCGATTTTGTGCACGCTTGTGAGCAGGGTGTTCGCCATGAAAATTAGAAATAGTAAAGATAAATTTACGGATGGAAAGTTTTTGAGCATGGTCAAAAAAGATGATTCTTCTTCTAAAGAAGCTAAAAAATCTGCTGCTAAAGACCCTAAGTCTAAGAAGGCAGCAAAGGCAACTTCTAAAAATAAGAAGGGCAAAAAGACGGGCACAGAAACGTCTATCTATGCTAAGAAAAAACCTACGCACAACAATGCCGCAGCGGTTAACAGCAAGCAAACGCCTGCTCGTGATGCTAATGGCAAGGCTAAAAAGCCAGGCATTTTTGCGCGTATGAAAAATTATGTTGTCGAGGTTCGTGCAGAAATGCGCCGCGTTACTTGGCCTACTCGCCAAGAACTTCTCAATGCAAGTTTGATTGTTGTAGCTGCATTGATATTTTTTGGCGTCTATATTGCCATCATCGACAACGTTGTAGTCATTCCACTTGACTGGATTGCTAAATTAGCATAATTGGATGTGAGTGTGTATGTCTAAAAAATGGTATGTCATCCATACGTATTCTGGGTACGAAAATAAGGTTAAGCAAAGTATTGAGCGCATGATTTCTTCTCAAGGCTTTGAGAACAATATTTTTGACGTGATTATTCCGACCGAAGAAGTCACAGAGATTAAAGACGGTGGACGTCGCGTTACCACAGAAAAAAAGGTGTTTCCAGGCTATGTTTTATTGCGCATGGAGTTAGACGACCGCACTCAAACTGCAGTTCATGCTATAAACGGCGTAACTGGCTATGTTGGCTCGGAGGGAAAGCCTGAGCCTTTGAGCCGCGCCGAAGTTGAAAAAATGACCAAACGCTCTGCTAAGAAGGGCACTGCTGTACCTAAAAAGACCACGACTGATTTGTCAGAAGGTCAAGTTGTTAGAGTTTCTAGTGGTCCTTTGGCAGACTTTGACGGTACTGTTTCTGAGGTTAATCCAGATGCAGGCAAGGTCAAAGTGCTTGTGAGCATTTTTGGTCGCGAAACACCTGTTGAGCTCAGTCTTGATCAGGTGACAAGAGTTTAGGTTTTTTTGGTTTGGCTTTGCTGCGCCTGTTGCGCTGAGGCGGTGCGCTGAGGCGGTCGCAAAAAAGCCTAGTGCAGCGAAAGCTTGGTGGCGCAAAGGTCTTGTTTTTTTGAAGAAGCGCTTGTAATGCCTAGCTTTTGCAAAAAGCGCCAGTAAAAGTTTAGTGGCAGCAAAAGTTTAAGAATAAAAGCCCAGCTTTTGCAAATTTGAATTTGAAAAATCCGCAGGTCATCATGCCGCCTATGTGGAAGGCGGGCTTCTCATGAAGGGCTTGCGTTTTTATACATGTACTATTGAAAATTGACTTGCAGCATTGAAGGCTTTAATTTAAGGCTTTTGAGGTGCGCTTTTGATGCGCTTTTAGTTGCTGACAAAGAGCGTACTTTTGAGCGCGTTTTTAAAGCGTGCAACTTCTTAATGCTGCTGACATATCTAAGAAAATGTAAGGAATAACAATGGCTAAAGAAGTAGATAGCATTATTAAGCTTCAAATTCCTGCTGGTCAGGCTAATCCTGCACCTCCAGTAGGTCCAGCGCTTGGTGCTCATGGTGTTAACATCATGCAGTTCTGCCAAGCATTCAACGCTCAAACACAGGAGATGGGCAACACCATTATCCCTGTTGAGATTACTGTTTATGATGATAAGTCCTTTGATTTTATCACCAAGACACCACCTGCAGCTGTTTTGATTAAAGAAGCTTTAAAGCTTAAGAGCGGCTCTGCTGTTCCTCAAAGCACTAAGGTGGGCGAGCTTTCTAAGGCTCAGCTGCAAGAAATTGCAGAGACCAAGATGCCAGACTTAAACGCTAATGACGTTCAAGCTGCAATGAAGATTGTTGCAGGTACAGCACGTTCTATGGGCGTAACTATCGAAGCTGGCGCACTTGATTAATTGCTTGGGGCGCTTAAGTCAGCGTGCTTTATTAAAGGCGCTTGATTAATTTTGCTTAAGCTAGCGTGGCGTTCGCCATGAGGCAAAGCCAGCGCGTTTGATTATTTTTTGGATAAACCAGCAGCTCAATGGGTGAGTTGCTTTGATGTGGGAGGGCAAACGCCCGCATGCACCACAAAGGAGGCTATTTTTATGGCAAAACATGGAAAGAATTATCGCAACACTGCCGAGAAAGTGCAGGCAGACAAGCTTTATTCTCCGCTTGAGGCATTGACTTTTGTAAAAGAAAACGCAAAAGCCAAATTTGATGAGACCATCGAGGTTCATTTCCGTCTAGGTATTGATACCAGACAGGCTGACCAGCAGGTTCGCGGCTCTATTAGCTTGCCAAATGGTACAGGTAAGGATGTTCGCGTGGCTGTTTTTGCGCAGGGCGACAAGGCTAAAGAGGCCGAGAGCGCGGGCGCTGACATTGTTGGCGCAGATGAGCTTGTTGCAGACGTTCAAGCAGGCAAAATTGACTTTGACGCAACCGTTGCAACGCCAGATATGATGAGCAAAGTTGGTCGCTTGGGCAAGATTTTGGGTCCTCGCAATTTGATGCCAAACCCAAAACTTGGCACTGTCACCCAAGACGTTGCAAAGGCAGTTGCTGACCTTAAGGGCGGCAAGGTGGAATACCGCGCTGACCGTTTTGGCATTTGCCACGTGATTTTGGGCAAAGCAAGCTTTAGTGCTGCTAATTTGGCAGAAAACTACGGCGCGCTTTATGACGAGATTTTGCGCATTAGACCAAGCGCTGCTAAGGGTCGCTATGTTAAGAGCATTTCTATTTCTTCGACCATGGGACCTGGCGTTATGGTAAACCCTGATGTCAATAAAGGTTATACAGAAGCTTAAATTTGGTTACAAACCTTCAGCTTAGTAGAGCGCCTAGCTTGGATAAAGCGGGCGCTCTTTTTATTAGTTGCGCTGCGCTTTATAGGAGCTGCCGCTTTTTTTATTGGCGAACACCCGTGCGCTGGCATGCTAAAATTTATGACATGTGTGACGATGACAGTCGTCACGGGTGTTCGCCAGCAGAAATGCACGCTAGGTTACGGGGGCAGACGCGCTAACAAAACGCATGGAGCGCCGCGGGGTTGAGCACGCCAACAAAAGCGCATGGAGCGCCGCGGGAT
>CAVEKR010000031.1:0-10240 GCA_963616365.1 Bacteroidaceae bacterium | reverse complement strand
CATTAAGTCCTGGAAGGCCTGCACCTAAAACAGGGTCTGATGATTGCTGTTGATAATAATACTTATAGTTTGTCTCTGTTGCATGAGCATTAAGAGCAGCTAAAATAGTACGGGTGTCATCTGATCCATCAATATCTTTAACAGTTGTGTTTGGATCTTTTAGCTTATCTGCAGAAACAACCAAGTTAATGCCACTCATTTTGCCATCGTCAACAAAGGTAATCTCGTCATTTGTAACCATGCCTTGCATACCAATATTGTCATAAATCATGATGCCTTCTTTGTCTTCATGATCACCGCAAATATGACGCTGACGATAAGTGTTACCATCATTTATTGCCTTAACAGCACCCATATTGATATTGGCATAAATATCAGACTTGCTTACCAAATTGCCATCGTTATCTTTAAGGGCGCGAGCACCAGCAACAATACCTGTGGTGTAATAACCAGATTGCAAAGTAATATCATCATCAGATTCAATATCAGTAGCATTAATGTCTTTCATAATTGCTGTTGCAACAGAACCATAGTTTACACAAAAGCAAACGCTGCCATAAATTTGTCCAGCAATACCGCCACCATATGGCTTATTAGGTCTGCCAACCATTACATAGGTTGACGAGGTTCTTTCTGCATAATCGCCATTTTGGCACCCTACAACAAGTGTGTCACAACCTGTTTGGCCTACAATTCCAGCACCACATACGCGGGCGAACACATCTCCTGTGTTTTTGCATTGACTAATGGTCAGTGTGCCTAAAGAGTTGCCATCCTTGTCTTTAGCATCGTTTCCTTCTGCAGAACCACCACTTGCGCCACGTTGAGATATTGCAGCACGAAAACTACCAACAATACCAGCAACGCGCTGACCGTCTTCTGCCTTGATAAAACCAGAGTTTTCGCACTTATCTATGTTACTTTTAGCATAACCTGCAATGCCGCCGACAAAAAATGCGCCAGTCATATTAGCAGAATATGTTCCATCTCCCATTTTGACACCAGCAAAAACACTTACAGCACCTGAATTTGTGCAGCTTGTAATGTTTCCTTGCTTGTATCCTTCTGGCTTGCCTATTTGAGAAGAAACAGAACTGTACATATCTCCAGAACAGCCATCAACATCAGCAATGCTCATGGCTACAATCAAGTCGTTTTCATCCCAGCTTCTGCCCTTATTTGTAATGGTAACAGCAGCACTATTAGAACAACCCGAAACATCTCCTTTTACAATACCTGCAATGCCACCAACATTCATGATTGGATAACGGATTTCAGAAGTTGCATCTGGAGTAGAGTTAATAGTAAGCTTGCAAGTGCTCTCTGTTGTAATGCCGCTGATGTTTCCTTCAGAAGATCCAACTATCAAACCAATATTTTCAAACTGCTTAAGGGTTTTGCTGCTATTATCCAAAGCAAGGTCCATACCAGAAACAGTAAGGTTTTTTATCGTAGAATCTGCTGTACAAGCACCAAAAAGACCGATGTTTGACTTGGCATCATCTGCTGTAATCAAAGAGCAAGCAGAAATTCTTTTGCCAGCGCCATCAAAAGTGCCTGCAAAAACCGTGCCGCCTTGACCACCAATGCAAGGCAGACCATCAGTACCTGCAAAGTTTATGTCTTGAGTTAGCGTGATTGTCTTATTTGCAAAGCTCACAGCAGCAACCGCAGACTTCCCGTCTTCTAGCACGGCAGAGCCATTGACCAAATTAGAAAGAGCAAGCATTTGACTTGCAGAAGAAATCTGATAATTGCTCTCTGTCTCGTGGCCCTTATACCAGCTATAATCTGGGTTAAGTTGCTCTGCGTATGCAATAATTGCACTAGCGCCCAGCGCAATTACACAAATACATGTTGCAAGACCTAGCGCTAGTTTGCGCATTTTGCCTGGCTTGCGCGTCCTAACCGCTTTGCTTGCACTAGCAGCCTTATTGCTTGTACTAGCTGCCCTACTTTGCTTGTGCATAATTTTCTTGGCGAACACCCCTCCCGTTTTAGCTTGTGGATTAGTGTTTGTGCCTGAAGTGTCATTCATAATGCTTATACCTTCCTCTTAATTGGGTTTACAGGTGCTTTTTTGCCTTTCTTTTATACGTTATGTTTAACACGTCAACCCTACATTTTATTCTAAGTACAAACGAATTTCTAGTAAAACTAATAGAAATCTTGAAGAAAATTGAAGAGGGCTGCTAGCAGGTGTATGCGTTATTGTTGTAAGTAAAGTTGAAAGCTGGCGGGGTGGCGCGCCATCTAGGACAGCGCCATCACTAGCGAGGCGACACGTCATGAAAATGGAGATGGAAACTAGTGTGGTGTTCGTCAAAAAATAAAAGCTAGGAAGTAGCGGGAGTGAGCTCGATTTTTCTTAGTTGGACGTATTTCTCGTTTGTAGAAGCATTAGAGATTGAAGAATAGTTATAAAGGATGTCTAGCTCGCCTTTGCAAACGGAATAGTCCCCATAGTCTTGGGCATTTGAGGGGGCGTTAACGGTAAAGTATCGCTTGTTTTGCATGTCAACAAATGCGGTCCTGCCCCCGCTTTTACTAAAAAGCCAGCCTCCAGAAAGGCCAGGAGCTGTAACTGGCTGACGGGTCAGGCGCATCCATTTGCCATCCGTAGAAGGATAATAAGTGCCGACATTTGCAATTCCGCCGCCGTAGTTGTATGACGCGCCAATGCAAAACGCAAAGTTATTTTGCATGTAGATGGCACTGCTTGGAGCAAACGAGCGCGGCAGCACCTGCGTTGCCACAACTTGGCTGGTCAAAGAGCTAATGGCGGTCATCTGGTAATAGACATTTGAAGAGCTTTGCGCCCTTGGCATGACAGTCAAAATGTCTGCGCTAATCTCAATGCCAGCGTTAAACCTGCCAGGGCTAGTATATATTACTGTTGCAGCGCTTCTGCCAGCAGAAACCTTGAGCTGGGAGTCTCTGGAATTTTTTGTGCTCGAGTCTGCGGGCGGCTGTTCTATCCAGTAGATATTGTTTCCAATCACGCAAACGTTTGGAGTTTGGGTATCTATTGTACCAGCGCCAACCTGCACTGCCTCTCCAATAGAGTATTCGTTGGTAGTTTTTGTGTAATACAGCCCATCATCATCTCTTAGCTGCTTGCTATTTTGCGTGGTGGCAATATCTGCAGCGTATATCTTCCATTCGCTGGTCAAATAATTGCTTTCAACCCAAGCCAACATGCTATCTGATGCATATGCACCATAAATTTCAAAGCCGCTGTCGCTGCTTATGGCTTTTGGCAAAACGTCGTAAGTGTTGCCGCTTGAATAATCGACTAGCTGCACACTAGAAAGTGGAGAAGCACTCTCTCCTGTCATAAAAGCTGCTGCTAGATTTGCCCCTGAAGAAAAAAGCTGAGTGCCAGTTTTTAGCTTGGCAACATCGCTTACTTGATAAAGCTCTTCTGGGTCGTGTACTTGATTAAAGCCATCAAGTGTAATGACGGCATCTTCTGCAACGTTCAAAATGTCTAGGGTTTGATTGTTTGAGCTGCGCGAACACCCGCTTGAGCTGATGAGTGCTGGCAGACCAAAAGAAAGTGCAGACAAGGCAGTAAGCCCCGTAGCAGCTCCTGTGCAAAGTGCCTGCCTGCGCGTTACTAATCTTTGATTATTGTGAGTTTTTTTAAGCTTCAATTGCTTCTTTTAAGCCTTGTACCAATTGATCTGCACATGAAGTGCCACGAGCTCCGCAAATATTGCCATCTAGCATATCGATAATATCTTGTGCTGGAGCACCTTCTATAAGCTTAGAAAGAGCCTTAACATTGCCAGGGCAGCCACCATCATAAACTACATCGTGAATACAATTATTGTCATCTAACTTAAAGCTTACTGCATGAGAGCATGTGCCCTTGTTCATGTGAATAAATGTTCCATCTGCACCTTGTTCAATCATTTTCTTAATTCCTTTCAATTTATAAGTCCGATTCTTTTTTACGCTGGCTCTGCAAGCGGGCGTGGTTTTCGCCTGCCTTTAAGACATTGCGCGCAAGCAAGCGTGGTGTTCGCCATGCCCTTGACCTGCTTTTAAGCCCAGCCGTGGGGGCACGCCCAGCCCTTAAGCGCCATGCCATTAAGCCTGCTAGAACTCCAATTTTTCAAGTCTTTCAAAGATAACATCTTTTCGAGTTAAAAAGTTTTGAGGATTAAAAATGTCATCAAGTTGCTTACTGTCAAGCTTGCAGTCCTTGTCTTGTTCGAGCAGCTCTTTAAAGCTGGGGCCTTTTCTTGCGTTTTGCAAGTCCGCCCAAACTTTCATGGCGTTTCTTTGGACAATTTTGTAGGCGTCCTCACGCGTGATACCTGTGTTTACCAGCGCTAATAAGACCCTAGAGCTATAAATGAGCCCGCGAGTTTTATTTAGGTTTGCAACAGAGTTCTCGCGATACAAAACCAGATTTTCAAGGATGTTCTCCATTTTATGACACATATAATCAAAGGCAATAAACGAGTCAGGGAGCACAATGCGCTCAGCTCCAGAATGAGAAATGTCGCGCTCATGCCACAGCGCCACATTATCAAAGCCTACCTGCGCGTTTGCCTTAATCACCCTAGAAAGCCCACAAATGCGCTCCACCGTAATTGGGTTTCTTTTATGCGGCATGGCAGAAGATCCTTTTTGCCCTTTGGCAAAGGGCTCCTCTGCTTCAAGCGTGTCTGTTTTTTGCAAATGCCTAATCTCTGTGGCAATCTGCTCTAAAGTAGCAGCACAAATTGCAAGCGCCGAGAGAACCTGCGCATGCCTATCTCTATTGATGACCTGCGTAGATAGTGGATCAGGCGCAAGCCCCAAGTGTTCGCAAACGTATTGTTCCACAAAAGGGTCGATATTAGAATAGCTACCCACAGCTCCACTAATTGCCCCCACAGCAATTTGCTCTCTTGCCTGCATAAGGCGGGTGTGCGCACGCCACAAAGCCTGAGCCCACATGCCAAATTTCATGCCCAAAGTCATTGGCTCTGCATGAATCCCGTGCGTGCGACCCACGCAAAGGCTCTCTTTTTCTTCGAGCGCGCGGCGCTTACAAATTTGACCCAGCCTCAAAACATCTGCAAGACAAATATCGATTGACTGTGTTATAAGATAGCAAAGCGCCGTATCGCCAAGATCCGAGCTGGTCATGCCATAATGCACCCACCTGCTAGGTTTTGGCTTATCTTGAGCAACATCTGCGTCAATATATTTTGCAAGCACAGTGGTAAAAGCAATAACGTCATGGTTGGTAACCTGTTCTACCTCGTCAATTTCTGCAACGCTAAAATTGGCATGGTCTGCTATCCATTGCGCCTCATCCTTAGTAATGCCACATTGCCCCAGTTCAGCTTGGGCCATGCAAGCCAAAACCTCGATTTTTTGCCAAGTGGCAAACTTGTTTTCAAGCGTCCAAATTTTGCCCATTTCTTCACGTGTATAACGCTCAATCATTTTTTGTCTCCTATTTTTTGCTTTACTCTAACTGCGAGCCGCCATATATGCGCTCACCACTTTATCTGCATCGCTAACTTGGCTTGCAGCCTGTCTATATTGCTCTTCTGCATCAGCTGTCAAAGTCCCAGAAACCTTCAACGAATAATAAAGACTCTTAGCAAAATCATTCTCGTTAAGAGAAATCGACGACTTCAAAGCACTTGCCTGCTCAAGAGAAGAAGTTGACTTATTTTGCAAATCTTGGGCAGAAGAAGAATCATTGCTTATAAGAGCCTCATCTGCTTGGATAGAAAAATCCGCTGCCTCTAGCAACTTATCAAGATAAGCGTTTAAAGAGGTAAGTGCGCTGGTATCGACCTCAATTTTGACACTTGTTTGGGTGCTGCCGTTGCTGGATTGCGCGTTGCCGCTCTCTTGAGTGCCGTTGCCTGTTTGCGCGTCACCACCACTACTGCCAGCCTGCCCGTCGCCGCTACCGCTACTACCAGCCTGCCCACCTTCGCCACTACCGCCACTGCCACTCGGGTGTTCGCCATCATTTGCCAAGGTGAGCTTATCAGAAATCTTTTGGGACGTGTCTTTTGCGTTTTGCAAGTGCTCGCGAGCGCTCTTATCGTATTCGAGCGCCTGCTTGGCAGCCGTAGAAGAAGTATTGTTTGCGATGGTGGTCGATGCGTTATCCATGTCTGTTGCAGCTGTGTTTACCTCGGAAAACACCCCTTCAAGTTCAGAAGCGCTATTTTTGACCGCGATAGAGGCGTTTAGCATGACCTGAGCACTCGTTATGAGATCTTTTCTTTTAGAGATAGAAGTCTCAAGGCTGCTCATCATCTCATCGCTTGTCTGAATGCTCAAAAAACTCCTGTTCACGTCATATATGCTATAAGCATCGTCAAGCGCCTGTAAGGCGGTGGGGCAGCCTTGGAGCGTGTCATTTATGCCGCTTTGATTGTCATCTGAAACATTTTGCGAAATATAGCTGTTCATGCTAGAAATAGTGTCATCTGCCACAGAAACTTGAGACGAAATATTGCGCAAAACGCCCATCGTATCATTGGCGCCCTGCGGCTGAAAAGTGTTTTTGTTTGTTATAAAAAACACCAAGGTTATAGCAATAATTATGGCGAACACCACAGCCGCAGCAATAAAAATTGGGCTACGCGAAAGCGTCCTTTCTTTTTGCTGCTTGGGATTATCTGGCTCACCAAGCTCTGCTTTATGCTCATTAGAGGTGTCCTGCTCTGCTTTTTGCTCATCAAGCACACCTGCTGTGTGCTCAAGTGAATGTTTAGGTGTGTTGGTGGGTGTGTTTGCCACACTTTCAAGTGTCTCTGTTTCATCTTTGGACACACATGCATTATGCTGCGTTTTTGCGCGCAATTTTTCTGTGAGTGTTTCTTTTGTTTCTTTATCCTTAGTGCCTATCATCAAAATTTCCTTATATATTGCAAAATAGTGCGTGTTGTGCGGGGAGCGTGCCCTGTAAAATAAAATAGGCTTACGCCCTACAAATAATTACTAAGTTCTAATGGTCTCATAAAATGGGGCGTTAAGCACAAAAAAGCTTAGCAACTCCAAACAATTGCTTATATATTGCTTGTAAATTGTTTATATGATGCGCCCTCCACCAAGCACCAAAGAATCAGAATAAAAAACGCAATCGCTGCCAAGTGGAACTTCTAGTATTGGCTCGTTAAAAACAACCACTACCCTGCTGTTTTTAGATTCGTTATTTTTTTGAGGAACAAGCTGCGCTGGAACTGCTTTTTGCAAAAACTCCAGCTTAACTTTACAAGAACGTTTTTGTTTGATTGGTTCAATGCTAGTCCATGTCACATCACATAATTGGCAACTCTCTTTTTGTGCCAATGTTTTAGAGCCCACATATAAAGTATTGCTAGAAACATCTTTTGCTATTACATAAAGTAGTTCAGCTGAAAGTTTCTCTGCGGCGCTGTTCTCATCAGCAGAAATAATGGGGCGTCCATCGTCCGTATCAGCGGGGTGCTCACCATTCTTATTAGCTGAAAGTCCGCCATTAAATTGCTGACCGATTTTATAAAAAGCCAGTCCACAATGCGTGCCAATAGTTTGCATTTTGGCGCCCACACTCACAATTGGACCTGGCTTACACTCAAGATAACCTGCATCTTTTGCCCATGTAGGCAGGTCTGTGCCTTGTAAAAAAAACGGGTCATAGCGCTTTAGCAAGGGAGCAAGCTGCACAAGCCCAGCCCGCATTGCCTCGCGGCGCAGCACTGGCTTTGCAATGTCTGCCAGCGGAAACACAATTTTAGAAAGCTCATCTTGAGATAGACCGTAGAGATAATAGCTCTCATCGTGGAAAGCATCTGCGGCGGCTTTTAGCTGATAGGGCAAAGAACCTTTATATAAATTTTGCTCGCTAGTTATTCCTGCAAAATGTCCTGTCGCTATTTTTTGGCAATCAAGCTTTGGAGCATGTTCAAAAAGACGAGAAAATAGCAGCTTATTAAAGAATTGGAACGATAGTGGATCTGGCTGCATGCCTGCATTTAAGTTTTTGCAAACAGGGTTTATGACCTGCTCTTTAAAAAGATCTCTTGCATCTATTATGTGATGTTCAATTTCTAGCTGTTCGCAGGTTTTTTTAGCTGAAGCCAGGCGCTCATCTTCTTGTTTGCAGGCATAAAATAAAAACGTGATACCCACCACCTCGTGAGTATCACGTTTCAAACAATAGGCAGCATAAGAAGAACTAATGCCACCTGCCATTGCCATTAAAATGCGAGACACATTTTTGCCTAACTCAAATTACTTAACTCAAAAGTTTTAAGTTTAGTCTTCCTTAGGCTCAGCAGCTGCTTCTTCAGCTGGTTTGTCATCGCCTGCGTCTTTTGCGTCAGCATTAGCGTCAGCTTCGGCAACTGCTGCGTCAGCTGGTTTTTCCTCAGTTTCAGCTGGTTTTTCGTCGGCTGGTTTAGCTTCTGCCTCATCGGCTGGCTTAGCCTCTTCTGCTTTGTCTTCTGCCTCAGCTGGCTTAGCCTCTTCTGCCTCAGCTGCTTTATCAGCAGACTTGTCAGCGGCAGCCTTGTCATCAGCCTCTTTAGCCTCATCAACAGCAGGGTGTTCGTCGCCTTTATCAGAAGCAGCCTCCTTAGAGTCAGCCTCCTTAGCAAGGTGTTCGCCATCCTTATCAGAAACAACCTCATCAGCAGACTTATCTGCGTCAGCAGCCTTATCCGCCTCGCCTTTGTCCTCAGAAGTGCCCTTATCCGCGGCGTCGCCCTTGCCAGCGCCGTCCTTAGCATCCTTAGCAGCCTTATCAGCGCCCTTACCAGCCTTTTTAGACTTGCCAGCCTTCTTTTTGTCGTCTTTTGGGCTGCCGTTATCAATCACGGCAACGTCAATGTCAACGCCCAAAGTCTCTGCGGCAGCCTTCATTGACAAGCTAATGCGGCGGCGCTCCAAGTCAACATCCATGACCTTGACCTGCACTTTGTCGCCCACCGTGCAAACCTGGCTTGGAATGTCAACATGCACGTTTGCCATCTCAGAGATGTGCACCAAGCCCTCGATACCATCTCCTAGCTCGACAAAGCAGCCAAATGGAACAAGTTTAGTAACATTGCCCTCGATGATTGAACCGACAGGATAATTTTTGACCAAGGTGCGCCATGGATCTTCGCTTGTTTGCTTTAGGCCTAGGCTAATGCGCTCGCGCTGCATGTCAACGTCTAGTACCATGACCTCGACATCTTGGCCGACCTTAACGCATTCGCTTGGATGGTTGACGTGGTTCCAAGAAAGCTCAGAAATGTGCACCAAACCGTCAATTCCGCCAAGGTCAACAAAGGCACCAAAGTCAACGATTGAAGAAACGGTACCCTTAAGGCGCATGCCTTCTGCGAGCTTTTGCAAGACCTCTGCGCGCTCTTGCTTGCGACCTTCTTCTAGCACAACGCGTCTAGAAAGCACCACGTTGTTGCGGTTTCTATCCATTTCAATGACGCGAGCCTCAATTGTTTGACCAAGATACATATCCAAGTCTTTTACGCGGCGCAAATCAACCAAAGATGCTGGCAGAAAGCCTCTAAGACCAATGTCTAAGATAAGACCACCTTTAACAACCTCGATAACCTCGCCTTCGACGTTTTGACCAGCCTTGAACTTTTCTTCGACAGAAATCCAGCCGCGCTCATATTCTGCGCGACGCTTAGACAAAAGCAGACGACCGTCTTTGTCCTCTTTTTGCAAGACGAGGACTTCGATCTCTTCGCCGTCTTTGACTAGGTCTGCTGGAACTACATCTTTGCGGATAGAAAGCTCGCGAGCAGGAATGACGCCTTCAGACTTAAAGCCTATGTCAAGTAGGACTTCGTCTTGGTCAATCTTGACGACTTTGCCTGTTACTAGGTCTCCGTCGTCAAATGGTTTGATGCTGCTGTCTACAAGGCTGCTAAATTCCTCGTCAGAAACCTCGCTTGCATCAATAACAGAAGGATTTTTGATCTCGCTCATAAGAAAGACCCCTTTCGATGTTTGGGGCCACACGAATAGTCGTTTATAGTCGTTTCCGAATTTTTCAACAATAGTCGGGTTCACTTACGTATACTCGAGGGCCTACAGATACAATAATGGTGCAGCTTATTCTGCACACAAACGGTGTGGAATTTCCACACGTGAGTGGATATTATACCTCAAAATTACTCACTTGCATGTGTAAATTTGATTTTCTTTTTTGACGAACACCCTGGAGCAAGCAAAAAGCTCCACGCAAAAATGCATGGAGCTTTTTGGTTTGCGCGTA
>CAVEKR010000030.1:0-10295 GCA_963616365.1 Bacteroidaceae bacterium | reverse complement strand
GTCTTTACTAGCCTCTTCAATATCTGTGCCAGCATTATTAATTTCTTCTTCACACATAATCTTCTCCATTTCTGTTTAATAAGAACTGCTTTCAAATATTACGCAAACGGCTTTTCGCCCTATTTTTGCTCTAGATAAAGCCATCCTTTTACTCTAGGCAAAGCCACCTTCTTCCAATAAAACCGTATTCTTTCAAAGTTTAACCAAATCGCTTTTCTTCTATATCATCAATAGAGCAGATAAATGCTCCATCTTGTACCTGTACTCGCATTTTTTCTAGCACTTTTGCCTTTTTAATGCTATCGATAACAGTTTTTCCGTCTTCTCTATAAGATATCGAATACCCGCGCGACAACGTTTTAAGAGGACTTAGCGCATCGAGTTTTGCTGCATAAAGAGAAACTGTGGTATCCATCTCTCTCATATTTGCAAGCACTTGGCGCTGTATTTGAACTCTACTTTTTTCTAAGGCTGCTGCCTGCTCTTTTCCAAAACTTGCACCCCAATTTTTTAATTGGGTGCTCATAATCTCAAGCTTATGTTTATCTCGGTCAACATTAGCAGGAATTGCCTGCAAAAGCCTCATGTTAAGAGTATCAAGTGTTTGCGCATAGTTGCCAAGCATGTATTTTTTATCGCTAAAAATTGGTCGAGTGCTCAAACGAGAAAGACTGTGCTTTGCAGCCATCACGCGGTTTTCAAAAGACCTGTTTACCAGCTCTGTTGCGTTATTTAGCTTTTCTTGCAGCTCGTCAATTGATAACGCACTAGCTTTTTCTGCAGCAGCAGTTGGATTTGAAGCGCGAACATCTGCGCACATATCACATAAAGAATTATCTGGCTCATGACCAATACCTGTAACTATTGGTATTGAACTTGCAGCTACAGCACGTGCTAGAGACTCATCATTAAAAGGCATGAGAGATTCATAAGATCCGCCACCACGCACTAACAAAATAACATCTGGAGCAGGTTCATGTGCACAAAGTGCAGATATAGCATTAATCATCTCTTCTACAGCGCTCTCGCCCTCAACTTTTACACCATAAAAAAGCAGCTCAGCTAGGGGGTATCGCCTGCGCATTGTTCTTATAACATCATGAACCGCTTTTCCATGCGGGCTAGTAATAACCCCAATGCGCTTTGGCAAAATAGGGAGACGACGCTTTTTTTCTGGATCCATCAAGCCTTCAGCCTTTAGCTTTGCAGCCAAACGAGCAACTTGCATGCGCAACTGCCCCTCGCCTGCCAAAGCAAGCGAGTTTACCTGAAATTGCATGGTGCCGCGCTTTGGATAGGCGCTAAATTTGCCACGCATTTCTACAAGCATACCTTGGGCAAGCTCGACCCCTGATGCCTTATAAGCATCTTTCCACATCAAGCATGTCATGGCTGCATCTGCATCGCTTACATCAAAATAAACTGCCTTATAGCGAGCAGCGTCAGTCACCTTAGAAACCTCACCCACAACAGTTAGGTGAATCTTTTCTAAGCCCTGCTTTGCAATCATCATAGCCTCAGAGACACTGCATGATTCCTTATTTTCTTGTTCATAGAACATACACTTTAACCTGCCAATTTAATAACTTTCCAACTCAAATGAGGGCGCTGGTTGCTTCTTTATAAACGCGAGCGTGGTGTTCGTCACCTAAAACACCTAAAACGCCCAAAAGCACTCCTTGCAAACGCAACCATAAAAGCACGCCAACATATAAAGCTAGCAAAGCATCCAAAGCACCAAAAGTACCCAAAGCCACAAGCAAGCCCTATTGGTTGCTTCTTGCAAGCCCAATGTAGTAAAGCAGCTGCAAAATTGAGGTGAGCGCAGAAGCCACATAGGTCAACGCAGCAGCTGTGAGCACGCTTTTTGCGCCTTTGCAAACCTCATCTGGCAAAATCGCGCCGACGCCCTTATAAATCTGCACCTGGTTTGAACTCGTGTCATTTCTGATGTATTCAAGACCTCTATGCGACGCATTAAACTCCACAGGCAAAGTGACCACGTGAAAAAGCACAGCAAAGGCAAACATGACAATTCCTGCCCAAACAAGCCCAAAGATGTTGAGAAAAAACCCTATCATGAGCAGCCAAATCCACAGGGTAGAACCCAAATTTGCCACGGGAACAAGAGCCGTGCGCACGCGCATTGGCGTGTAACTTTTTGCATGTTGAACGGCATGACCGCATTCATGGCAGGCAACCGCCATGGCAGCCACGCTTGTCTCGTGATAAACAGAATCAGATAGGCGCACAACTGGTCCTGACGGGTCAAAATGGTCAGAAAGCATGCCAGAAACACATTCGACAGGCACGTCCTGCATTCCGTTATCGTCAAGCATTCGCCGCGCAATTTGCGCACCCGTCAGCCCCGTGCCGTTGTCTATGCGCGAGTTTTTGCTGTACGCCATCTTTATGCCAAGCTGCGTAGCGCCGCCCAAAACCAATCCAACAACAATAATCAATAAATATCCTGCACTCATAAAATACCTTTCTAACTAGCTAAAGTTGAAGCTGCCAACTTAAAACTTTGAAAGCGCCAGCATTTTAATGGCGAACACCACACGAGTAGCACCTTTTCTCATGGCGAACGCCCTTTTAAACAGCGCCTTTTCTTGCGGCGTGCCAATTCAATAAATCGTTAGCGTTTCAAAACTTCAAAACCGCCAAAGTCTTGATGAATATCATAGCAAGTTTGTCAGACATATCTTTTTGTGGGGCTTAAGATGTAACCTTTTTGTGCAAAAAAGCAAGCCTTATACAAAATGCAGGTCTCGCGCGACATACAAAATGCAAAGCTCACGCAATATACGAAACAGCAAACCCATACGGAGCATGCAGAGCCCGCGAAACATGAAAGCGCACATAAAATACGAAAACCCCCATCAGCGCCTTAGCATGATGGAGGCTTCCAGTGTCAAGAGAGAAAGAGGAACTATACATGCGATCAAGAAGAGGGTGTCTCGATTCGCTGTAAAGTATTATACTCCATGAAGGATAAAAAGCAAGCGAGAATTTCAAAAAAATTTTTTTCAAAAAATTTTGAAAAAAGACTTGCACTCTTAGTAGACTATGTCCTATAATAGTTTACGTCAACTCACCTCGTATGCAGGTGGCGGAGCTGATTTGCAGGTCTCCTCCGTCTCGCCCATTGGAAAAGCTTGCCCCTTTCAAGCTTTTACAATGGGCGATTTCCTCTTTTAAGACAAACCCCCACATAAACTCTTCATTTTTTGAGCACAAATTCTTGAACGCATTTTCTGCGCTTTACGCTGTGTAGCTTTAAAAAAGGTCTATAAGCAGGAAGTTTGCAAAAAACTGAGCGTGAAATATGCCAAAAGGCATCCACAACAAACGTGAGGGCGCGCCAAAAGCGACCGTGGTGTTCGCCATAAAAAGCAGTTACTAAAAGAAAAAAGTGGCAAGTAATCAGCTTTAAAGTGCCAAGCAAAAAGCCTTAATATGGCTGGTAGTTGCTGCCGACGACCACCAAAACGTCGCCGTCAAAATTGTAGCGAGCCGCAGATCTGACAATGCGCCCCTGCCCTAAATCACTAATCAGAAGCTCTGCGATAGCCCTATCTTCTGTGTCTTTGTAAACTATCAGGGTTTCTGTGTAGACAAATTGTGCGGCGTTACCAGTGCTTTCTATCTTCCAGCCTATCTTTTGCAGCTTGTTTTTGCAATCCGATGCCACGCCAGAAACGCCGACGCCGTTCCAGATTGTTACCTTGTGTGAGCTGCGGATTTCTTCGTTACTGCTGGTTTCTAGCTCGGAAGGGTGCGGCGTCATGGAGCTTTGCACACGCTTGACCATTGTTCCCCACGCCTCGCCATCGACATATGAATAATTTGTGTCGCCAGCAGAATCTGTGAGGGGCATGTCAGCGCTCCTAAAACCCTGCTCTGTATCCATGCCGCGCAGGCGCTTTAAGTTTTTTGCCAAGACAGAGCTGCTCATATCACTAGAAATATAGCTTGAAATGGTTGAAGCTTGCGTAGAGATTTGTTCGCTAGAAGACTTTACCACTTTTGAAATAAGCTCTGACATGATGGCATAATCGTCCCCAGAAGACGCATCAACTGCCAAAGAAAGCGCAGATACAAGGCGTGAAACTCCACCTTGGTTTATCTCTACATAGTGATTTATATCTATTCCAGATAGCTTTTTGACAGCCGCTAAAAGACCGGCCTCGTTTTGCAAACTTATGACTTCTCCCAGCTTGTGATACCCGTAGCCATCAATATATATGCGGGTATTTGCTGGAATCCAAAGGCAAGTGAAATTTTTCTCGTTTGGCTGCAGATAAACAAGACCGAGCTTTTCAATGTCTCCGCGCCCGTTTTCTGCAGTTTCAGAAGAGGTGCGAACCAAAAGCGTCCAGCTAGACTTTGCAGTATCCGTGCCTGAAGTGCTGTCTTCTTCGCTCTCGTTAATAATTGTCAGCCCGCTATTTACCGATTGCAGATTAATCTCTGGCTGAATTGCGTTTTTTACCGTTTGCTGGTAAACGACAACTCCAACGCCAATGGATAAAGCAAAGGCAGCAATAACCCCAAGCAGCACTTTTATGATAGACGCCACTCTGGCCCGAGAATTATTATTCTCTGAAGCAATTCCGTCAGTACGGCGCTGAGTAAAGCCTCCTTTACGCGGAGGAGAAATTTGCAGACCGCTTTGTTCCTTCATAGAACCGCCTGTTAGGCGCTTCTTAAACGGTCCAGTTTTTCCTACATTTCCAAGGCTTAAGCCTTTATTTCTTGCCATCTCTTCCCTCTATTTCGTATGGCTTATTGTGGTGTTCGCCATAAAATTTCTTGCGTTGTCTATAAAACGTAGTCGTCTATATAACCGCCCGCGTGATTTTTGCGCCAGCCCCAACAAGCTTGCCCACAAAATCTTCATAACCTCTATCAATGTGATGGAGCGATGAAATGTGAGTTTCTCCGTGCGCCACGAGGGCTGCCAAAACAAGAGCAGCGCCTCCGCGCAGGTCAGGGGCATTGACGGGGGCTGCCTGCAGGTGGTCCACGCCCGATATGAGCGCGTGGTGGCCATCTATGCGAATGTCTGCCCCCATGCGCACCAACTCTGCTGCAGACATAAATCTGTTCTCAAATAGGTTTTCTGTGATTACGGAATTTCCGTGCGCAAGCGCAGCTAAAACCATGTATTGCGCCTGCAGGTCCGTTGGAAAACCGGGGTGGGGCAAAGTCTGAATGTCGACAGGAAAAATGTCTCCTGTGCGCTCAATTGTAATGCTATTTTTGGTGCTCACGATGTCGCAGCCCATGCTCTGCAGCTTTGCCAAAGCAAGCGTCAAAAACTCTGGATCAATATCTTGCAAGGTCAAAGGTCCTCCGCTCAAAGCCCCTGCCACCAAAAATGTTCCTGCTTCTATCCTATCTGAACAGGTGCGATGCCGCCTACACGCGTGGAGCTCTTTTACTCCAGTAACAGTAATATGCGGGGTTCCTGCGCCTTCTACCTGCGCTCCCATCTCGTTTAAGAAGTTTGCCAAATCGACAATTTCTGGCTCGCAAGCTGCGTTTTGAATATGTGTCTGACCTTGAGCCTTGACAGCTGCCATCATGAGGTTTTCTGTAGCCCCCATGCTGGGAAATTCCATCACAACGCTTGCCGCATGAAGCCCATTTGGCACCGTTGCGTTGATGTAGCCGTGATCGTTGCTGAATTCGACGCCCAAGGCCTCTAAGCTGGTAATATGCATGTCAAGCTTGCGTGAGCCAATATTGCAGCCGCCAGGCATTGCAACGCGCGCGCGCCCAAAATACGTAATCAGAGGTCCAAGCACAGAAATCGAAGCTCGCATTTTTGCAACCAGCTCATACGGGGTCTCGTAGCTGGTCAAATTGCTTGTGTCAATGTGGACTTCGTGAGAGGTTTTTTGTGGAGCTTCGTTTGTTGCGCTTGCGGCGGCTACTGTTGTTGCGTTTGTATTTTGGCGAACGCCCTGCTCGTTTTCACTTAAGTTTGAGTTGCTTGGGCTTGTTTTAAACTCGACTTTTGCGCCGATTTTTCGCAGCACCTCTTCCATAACGTGCACATCAGAAATGTCGGGCACGTTTTCTATGCAGCATTTTCCGCCGCCAATTATCGAAGCTGCCATCAGCTTTAACACAGAGTTTTTTGCCCCACTAATATGGATAGTCCCAGAAATGGGACGTCCACCTGTTACAATCATCTGCTCTTCAGGCATAAAATTTACCTTTCATACATATTTATCAATTCAGCTGGCGCTTGCCCAACTGGTGTTCGTCAAATAAATTATGAGTTTAACAAAGAAATGTGAAACTTCTATAAATAATCAAAGTTTCGTGTTCTTGGCGTTAACAAGGTTTCATTTCTGAAAACGCTTTATTCAATAGGCAATATAAAGCGCAAAAGGCGCTATAATGTTTCGTGCAAAATTTAACAGGCGGCTGGCGGGCTGTCTAACAGGCGGCAACTAGTCGCTAAACAGGCAGCTAACAGGTCGCCTTAACATGCGCAACCAGCGGGTTGTTTAGCGGGCAGCTAGCTTGAATATTAACAGGCGGCTAGCGGGCTGCCTAACGGGCAGCTAGCTTGATTTAAAAAACCGACTTTGCTAAGGCAAGGGTTAAGGCAAGAAAAGGCAAAAAATGAAAGACACTTTTGGAAGAACCATAGATTATCTGCGCATATCGCTTACCGATAAGTGCAATTTTCGCTGCATTTATTGCATGCCTGAAGAAGGCGTTGTCCCCAAAACTCACGAGCAGATTTTGCGCATAGAAGAAATTGCGAACTTTGTGCGCATAGCGGCAAAATTTGGAATAAAGCGCGTGCGCCTAACTGGTGGAGAACCGCTGGTCAGACGTGGTGTTGTGGATCTTGTTCGCGACATTAATAACATCGAGCAGATAAAAGAAATTAGCCTTACCACCAATGCTGTTTTGCTGCCAAAATATGCTGACGCGCTAAAAGAGGCAGGTCTTTCTAGGGTAAACATTTCTCTTGACACCCTAGATGACATGCAGTTTTCTTATATCACTAGAAACGGCAAGCTTGCAGATGTTTTGCATGGAATTGATGTGGCGCTTGAAGCAGGCTTTGACCCAGTAAAAATAAATTGCGTGGCTTTGCGCAGTTTGAATCAGGATTTTTTGAGATTTGCTCAATTTAGTGTGGACAAGCCGCTCCACGTGCGATTTATCGAATACATGCCAATCGGAATTAGTGCTGGGGCTGATGGTTGCGGCTGGTCAGAGGCTGACATCATTCCATCTGATGAGCTCAGAGAGATTATCAACACGGCAGCAAAAAGCGCAGGTATCGGCAAGCTTGAGCCGCTCGATGATAAATCGGCTCCTGGCGGTGCAGGTCCTGCCACATATTGGGCGTTTCCTGGTAGCCTTGGCAGCGTCGGGTTTATTAGTTCGATGAGCAATCATTTTTGCTCAAGCTGCAATAGAGTGCGCCTAACCGCAGATGGAAAGCTGCGCCCGTGCCTGTTTAGCGATGAAGAGCTGGATGTTTCTGCGCTTTTGAAAAAAGAGGGCGCGGCAAGCGACCCAGAAATCATATCTGAAATTGAAAAGGTAATTATGCAGGCTGTAAAGATTAAGCCTGACGAACACCACGATGAGACCCAAACGGATCGCAAGATGAGTCAAATTGGTGGTTGACGGGCATTTGATTGGAGTTAAACATGAGCGGCACAGATAACAAAGCAAACGCAGAACAAAGCACAGATAAAGAACAGGATTTTACGCCTGGCGGACTTAGCGCAGGTAAAGCAGAGCATTTTGCTAAAGGCGACGGAAAGCTCACCCACGTTGATGAGCGCGGAGAGGTGCGCATGGTCGATGTTTCTGACAAAGACATAACCAAGCGCCAAGCAATTGCAGAAGGTTGGATTTTTATGCACCAAGATACCCTAAACGCAATTGTTGCTGGCGACATTGCCAAAGGCGATGTGCTGGCTTGTGCACGCGTAGCTGGCATTATGGGCTGCAAGCAAACGAGCGCGCTTATTCCAATGTGTCATCCGCTCAACATCACAAAAAGCGCCTGCGAGCTCGAAAGCGTTCAGGCTGGACAGCACCCCAGCGGACGTGTTGGCATACATGCAACTATGACCTGCGGCGTTAATGGCAAAACTGGCATTGAGATGGAAGCGCTTACAGGAGTTAGCATTGCACTTTTGACAATTTATGACATGTGTAAGGCAATAGATAGGGGCATGGAAATTTGTGACGTGCGCTTGGTTCGCAAAGAAGGTGGCAGAACTGGCGTTTGGACACGTGATTAGTTTGGCGAACACCACACGCACAAGTGCGCCAAGCCAGTGTTTTAAACTGAATTTTTGCTAAAAACGACTGGGGTGTTCGCCATAGTGCGTAAGCACTGAATGTTTATGCACATAAGAAATTGGAAGCTAAAAGCTAAAGTACAAAGGAGATTTATTATGGACGTGAAGTTTTACATCGTTACTTGTTCGAGTACTCGCTCGTTTGAGGAGGATACCGCGGGTGCGCGCCTTGAGGAGCTGATTGCTGAACAGGGGTGGTCGCTTATTGAGCGCGTTGTTGTTAAAGATGATGTTAACCAAATTGCTAGCGCCATTGAGGCGGGGTTTGACGCGGGCGCAGATATTATCCTGACCTGCGGAGGTTCTGGAATGAGCCTTGCGGATGTGACCCCTGAGGCTACTCGCAAGGTGTGCGACCGTGAGGTTCCTGGGGTTGCAGAGGCAATGCGCGCGTATTCGATGACAAAGACGCACCGCGCCATGCTGTCACGTGCGGTCGTTATGCAAAAGGGCAAATGCACCGTTGTCAATTTGCCTGGGTCTAAAAAGGCCGCTGAAGAAAATTGGGAAGGCGTTTATGACCAATTTGAGCACATGAAACAAATGATGGCAGGCGCTGGACATTAAAGATTTGTGGCAGGTGCTGGGCATTAAAGATTTGATGGCAGACGCTGGGCATTAAAGATTTTGAAATTTAGCGCTAATTTGGTGCAAATTTGGACTATAATAACAAGGCGCTTAACAAAACTCATGAATGACAAAAGCGCATAACAAAACCTCGCTCCTCAATTATTACCTGTAGGTAATCTTTGGGGAGCACAAATTTTGTCTACGATAATGAAGCATGCTGGTCAAGATACACCAGCGATAAAACATGCGCCCGTAGCTCAGCTGGATAGAGCAGTGGACTTCTAATCCAAAGGTCGCAGGTTCAAATCCTGCCGGGCGCGCCATTGAATTTTTATTGTCGCAAATCTCAGCAATTCACCAATTGAAAGGTTTCTCTTACACCAACATTTGGCACATGATTGTCTTCTTCAGCTTTTTTAACTGCCATATAAAGCAGGCAATGTGCTAAATTTTGCGGTAAGAAGGCTATCGCCCCTTAAAATTCATTTTAAATTAAAAGGTGCGCTTAGACTTAGCTTGCGCTTGCTCGTAATAATCCGTATCTACGAAAGTAGAAATTAAAAGGTGCGCCTAGACGTTTCCGTCAATATATGCGCATTTTCAAAAAGAATAACCACAATATATTGTGTCTAGCGCAAAAATATGCAATTTTCAAAGTCCGAACGCACCAATAAGACAGACGTTTGCACGTCATACGATAATTATACCTTCTTCGTCGTGTTTTGCATAGCCGCACCTGATTATTTTACATGTTTCTGACATAATAAATATAATCACGCTGTCTGCTTCTCCAAACTTAGGAATCCAGTTGCTTTCTATATCTTTGCGAATATTGTTGAGCACCGTTTTTCCATTGTCAATCTCATAAACGGAGTATTGCAAACGATGTCCAAACTTCATGATATAGCGCATGAACTTTGTCCTCAGCTTGGTATCAGAAATATCGTAGCTAATCAAAATCATAACGCGTTGTCCATTGGCACTAAGTTTCTACTGCTCAAATACAGGAAACTGCTCCATAGGCTTTTGCTGAACAAAAGCACGATAATAATCCCGCACGTACTTAAACATCTCATTTTTGTACTTAAGTAACGGCTTTAAAAGGAATAGCACGTATTCTTTATTTTTATCCCATTCTAATAACCACCTTCCGTTATTGTTTGTAAAATCTTCATCTTTGCATTGCTTATTTGAAATAGCAGTTCTTACGCATTGATCTATCAGCGGTCTAAAGGGTTCAACAAGATCGCAAACAAGAGACTTTCTCATATAAAACTCTTGATGCAAATTGCCAACATAAAGGTCAAACCCAAAGTAATACAGCAGGCTTTCCATAAAATTAAAAAGCATGGTATAACCTAAATCTAGCGT
>CAVEKR010000029.1:0-10692 GCA_963616365.1 Bacteroidaceae bacterium | reverse complement strand
AAACTCTTTTCAAAACTTTTATTTTCTGCTATCATTTCATCTACATAAGGGCTTCAAGGAGTTTTGCACTAATCATATTTATGAGGCTTTTCTCTCGAGCATTCCATAAATAAGCTGCGTGTTTGCCTTTGAGGCGTAAGCCATATCATAGTAAAAGGAGTATAATATATGGAACAACTTATTGCTGTCACTGACACTATTGACACCTACATGTATACCTATTTTTTGGTATTTCTGCTTATTGCATGTGGGCTTTACTTCAGTTTTCGCACAAAATTTGTGCAGTTCCGTGGCTTTAATGACATGATTCGCCATTTGACCGAGAAAAAACACGTCCCAGGGCAAAAGGCAGTTTCTTCATTTCAAGCACTCATGGTTTCTACGGCATCTCGTGTTGGAACAGGAAACATCGCAGGTGTAGCAACTGCTATTGCAACAGGCGGACCTGGCGCTGTTTTTTGGATGTGGGTTATGGCGGCCATTACCAGCGCTTCTGCTTTTATCGAGTCAACCTTGGCGCAAATCTGGAAGGTTCGCGGAGAAAACGGCGAATTTAGAGGTGGTCCTGCTTACTATATTCAACAGGCACTTCATAAAAAATGGCTCGCCAATATTTTTGCCGTTGCTTTAATTTTGTGCTTTGCTGTTGGTTTTAATGGCTTGCAAACTTATAATATGTCATCTTCTCTTGAGGCATATATGCCAGATTATTTTTCTTCTACAGTACCTATTGCACTTGGTGTTGTTTTAGCTATTATTGTGGCGTTCGTCCTTTTTGGCGGAACGCGCATGATTAGCTTTTTGACCTCTATTATTGTGCCTGTCATGGCTATTGGATACATCTTGCTTGCAATTGTAATTACTGGCCTAAACATCACTAGCCTTCCTGCAGTTTTAGGAATGATTTTTTCTGAGGCATTCAATTTTAATAGCATAGTTGGTGGTTTTGCAGGTTCGATGGTTGTTCAAGGTATTAAGCGTGGTCTTTTCTCTAACGAGGCTGGTATGGGTTCTGCACCTAACGCTGCTGCTTCTGCTTCTGTTAGCCATCCTGTAAAGCAAGGGCTTGTGCAGACATTTTCAGTTTTTATTGACACCATGCTAATTTGTACTGCTTCTGCTGGAATGCTCATGTTTTATGTTCAAGGAAACCTCGATCAAACTTTTTGGGGCGCAGCACAAGGTTTAAGCGCAGATGGAATTGCAGCTTTAGATAAAGATTCGCTGCTCACTAATATGTCTTTGGTGCAAGCCGCTATGCAAAGCGGTCTTGGAGATGTGGGTCTCCACTTTATGACAGCAGCCATTTTTGCCTTTGCATTTTCTAGTTTGATTGGAAACTATTTTTATGCAGAAAGCAACTTTAAGTTTATAACGCAAAATAAGATTGCTTTGGGAATTTTCCGTCTTGTATGCTGTATAGTGGTCTTTTTTGGTGCAAATTCCAACTTAACTCTTGCGTGGAACTTGGCAGATATCTTTATGGGTATTCAAGCAACAATCAATATTGTGGTTATCTTGATTTTGGGCAAATGGGCTTTGATGGCGCTCAAAGATTATTCAGAGCAAAAAAAGAAGGGCTTGGATCCTATCTTTGAGGCTGATAAGTTTATTGAAGATGCAGGCATGCCAGAATGCGAATGTTGGCGCAAAACTCGCAGCAACATTGATAAAGAGCTCGAGCAAGCTCCAGAAGAAGAAAGACATTTGCCAGACGATGATGCAGGCGAGTGGACCGAGTATCTTATCAAGAAGTAAACAAACTTATCCAATAATAAACAAAATGCTTAAAGCATGTGCGCAATGAGCAATTTTGTGGTAAAAAGCTCCTATAGTTTATGTAGGAGCTTTTTTGTTGGTGTGTTTGGGGGCGAACACCATGTTTGCTGGGTTTGTTTATGGCGAACACCACACTTGTTTGTAGTGTGGGCTTTTGTTGGGTTTGTTTGTGGCGAACACCACACTTGCTGGGTTTGTTTATGGCGTGCCCCCACACTTGCTGGGAGTGCGGGCTTATGCTTCTAAGTTGGCTTATGCAAAACGAGCTTTATAATTGCTAAAGAAATACTAGATGCATTAATATGCCGAACTAATATGTTGAAGCATGCTTTTGTTTTTTTGTGTCTTGTTTGCATGATAAAATAAACAAGGGCGTTTGGTAGGCGCTGATTTAGTGGATGTTAAATATTTGATGCTGGATGTTAGGTGTTAGGAGACAAGATTTTAAATGAATGTTATTAGCCTATTTAGTGGCTGTGGAGGCCTAGATTTAGGTTTTGAGCGCGCAGGTTTTGATATACCTGTGGCTAACGAATTTGACCCTTCAATTTATGAGACATTCAAGGTCAATCACCCTAAAACACACCTGATAGAAGGTGATATCCGCAAGATTAATAGCGAACAAATAGCAGAACTTCTAGGCGGAAAAGCGGGCGGCAACGGGGTTGGCAACGCAGCCGCCAACTCAAACGCAAGCAACCCCAACGCCACCAACCCAAGTCCAAACCCCAGCACCAGCCCAAACATCCAAGTAGACGGCATCATCGGCGGCCCACCTTGCCAGTCTTGGTCAGAAGCTGGCTCTCTTAAAGGAATTGACGATGAGCGTGGACAGCTATTTTTTGACTATATCAGGATTCTCAAAAGCCTAAAGCCAAAATTCTTTCTAGCAGAAAACGTAAGCGGCATGCTTGCTAACAGGCATAATGCGGCTGTTCAAAACATTATCAAGTTGTTTGAAGATTCAGGATACAAAACAACTATCACATTGGTTAACGCTAAGGATTATGGCGTTGCACAAGAACGCAGACGGGTGTTCTACATTGGATTTCGCAAAGACTTAGATATCGAATTCAAGTTTCCAAAAGGTTCTACAGCAGATGATAAAGACAAGCTGACGCTAAGAGATGTGATTTGGGATTTGCAAGAAACCGTAGTTTGCGCTGGCGTGAAAAACCATCACAACCCAGAGGCTACAAATAACAACGAATACTTTACAGGCGCGTATTCGCCAATTTTCATGAGCAGAAACCGTGTTAAGAGCTGGGATGAGCAGGCATATACAGTGCAGGCGTCTGGGCGACAGTGCCAGCTGCACCCCCAAGCTCCTAAAATGGTCAAGGTTGCCCAAAACGACTGCCGCTTTGTCAAGGGTAAAGAACACCTTTATCGCCGCATGACAATACGCGAGATTGCCCGCATTCAGGGCTTTCCTGACGACTTCAAGTTTATATACAAAGAAACCAACAACGCATACAAAATGATTGGAAACGCAGTGCCTGTAAACCTTGCCTACGAGATAGCTATTGCAATCAAAAAGCACCTAGAAGGGCACAAGGAAGAAGTAATCGAAAATAGATGAAGCAAATACTGATAAGTGCATTAAGTAGGATCGAATAAAAGATGAAGCAGAAATTTGACGTTTTTGGTATGAGTTGCGCAGCGTGTTCTGCACGTATTACAAAGGTAGTGTCTAAGGTAGAAGGCGTGCAAGAAGTAAATGTTAACTTGCTAAGAAATAGCATGGAGATAGATTATGATGGGCAGCCTCAAACAATAGATGATGTTATAGCTGCTGTTAAAAAAGCAGGTTATGGTGCGGCTTTGCAGGCTCAGTCAAACGCGGGCTTGGGCGCAGGTGCGGCGGGTTTAAGCGGAGCTGCGGCGCGCGGCATGGCGAACACGGCTGGTGCCGCTGCGGGAACATCGGGGGGCGCTGGCGCTTCATCTGCTGGTGCTTTGAGCGGCAGCGCTGCAACTCAAAGCAATTCAGTCCAAAGCACCCTCACCCCCAAAGTGCGCCTAATAATCTCTGCAATCTTTACCATCCCACTTTTTTATTTGAGCATGGGACACATGTTTTCTTGGCCCTTGCCTGAAATATTTTTAGGGCACGAACACATGATGATAACGGCTCTAACAGAGTTTTTGCTGCTTATCCCTGTGCTTTGCGTTAACTATGCTTTTTTCAAGAATGGCTTTATGGCACTTTTTAAGCTAAGCCCAAACATGGATTCTCTTGTAGCACTTGGAGCTGCAGCTTCTACTATCTATGGTATAGCAGCGCTTTTTAGGATGAGTTATGCCCTTGGGACTTCAGATTTTAGTGCAGCTCACAATGCCTTTATGGACTTATATTTTGAAAGCGCTGCTGTTATCTTGACGCTCATTACGTTGGGAAAAACGCTCGAGGCGCGCGCAAAAGGAAAAACTGGGGCTGCTATAGATGCTCTTATATCCCTGGCCCCAAAAACAGCCCTGCTCATAGGCGCTGATGGCAAAGAAACAGAAATTCCTGCAGAAAACCTAAAAGTAGGAGACATCTTTATTGTAAAGTCTGGCATGAGCATTCCTGCAGATGCAGTTGTTGTTGAGGGTGCAGCTCAAGTTGACGAGAGTATTTTAACAGGCGAGCCCATGCCTGTTCAAAAAAACATTGATGATAATCTAATAGGTGCAAGCATTGCAACTCAAGGTTGGCTAAAAGCAAAGGTCAGTGCTGTTGGAAGCGACAGTGCTTTGGCGCACATTATTGCCCTTGTAGATGAGGCAAGCGCAAGCAAGGCACCAATCGAGAGGCTGGCAGACAAAATTTCAAGCGTGTTTGTCCCTGTCGTTATTGGAATTGCCCTTGTGACCTTTATTATTTGGATTGCTGCCACGCACGATGTGGCAGGAGCGCTAAGTCATGCGGTCAGCGTTTTGGTAATCAGCTGTCCGTGCGCGCTCGGACTTGCCACTCCAACTGCTATTATGGTTGGAATGGGGCGCGCTGCACGGGCAAATATCTTGTTCAAAAACGCCGAGAGCTTAGAGCAGGCATGCGCCACCACAATTGTCGCTTTTGACAAAACGGGCACTATTACAAAAGGAAACCCGCAGGTAACAGATGTTATTTGCGCTTTGGAGCTCGGAGGCGATTTTAATGGCGAACACCCTGCTAGCAATAACAAAGACCTCGCAGGAGCGCTCGACGCTCAAAACGTTCCTGAAAGCCAATCTCAAGATGGGATAAACGAGCAGAAAAAACGTCTGCTTAAAATGGCTGCCTCTATAGAAAATTATAGCGAACACCCCTTGGCGCAGGCAATTATCTCTTACACTGATAATTTGCAGATTAAAGGTGATAAGCTGCAAGATTTTGAAACTTTACCTGGGCAGGGGGTACGCGCTTTATTAAATGGCAAGCCTTTAATTGCAGGAAATCTTTCTTGCCTAAAAGAGGCGGGCATTGATTTTAAAGGCATTGATTTTGAAAACATCGGCGGCAAAAATGACGGCAGCAAAAATGCCAGTGATAAAAACATTGCTGGCAAAAATGCTACAGCGCTAACAGGTCAGTCAAATGAGCTGGTAGGCGAGACCGAAACAGCGCTAAAAGACCAGCTAGACAGATTGGCAAGCGAAGCAAAAACAGCGCTCCTTTTTGCCTATGATAATGAGTTTCTAGGTATTATCGCTTGTGCAGATAAAGTAAAGGCTGATAGCAAAAATGGCGTTGCAGCACTCCATGAGCTTGGAATAAAAACTGTCATGATGACAGGGGATAGTAGTAAAACGGCACAAATTGTTGCTAGTTCTGTTGGTGTTGATAAGGTGTATTCGCAGCTTAAGCCAGCTGAAAAAGAACAAAAAGTGCGCGAGCTTTTATGGGATGGAAAAATCGCCTTTGTAGGAGATGGCATAAATGACGCGCCTGCTTTAGCGCGCGCGAACACTGGAATTGCTATTGGCGCTGGTACAGACATTGCTATTGAGGCTGCAGACGTTGTTTTGATGAGTTCTAAGGTGGCTGATGTGGCAGTGGCGCTTGATTTGTCGCGCGCAACAATGAGAAACATTAAGCAAAATCTTTTTTGGGCGCTCATCTATAATGTTATCTGTATCCCTGTGGCGGCAGGGTGTTTTGCGTGGGCAAACATCGCGCTTAACCCCATGATTGCAGCTGCAGCCATGAGTTGTTCAAGCCTTTTTGTGGTATGCAATGCGCTGCGGCTTCGCAGGTTTAAGACGCGTTTTGACCTCAAGTCTAATAGCACTGAAGCGCCTGACGTTGAGGCGTCTAATACTGGAGCATCTAACACTGAAGCGCTCAGCATTGAAGCGTGCGGCGCTGCCGAGCCATCACGTAAACAGGTAATTAATGACACAGACAAAGGAGAAGATGAAATGGCAATCAAAAAGACAATTGAGATCCGCGGTATGCATTGTGAGCATTGCGTAGCACATATCACGGAGGCTCTAGAGACCTTAGAGCAGGTAAAATCTGCCAAGGTGAGCCTAAAAAAAGAAAATGCTGTAGTAAAACTTGCAGATGACAGTATTTCTGATGAGGCTTTGCTTGATGCCATCAAGAGTGCAGGAGATTTTGACGCACGCATTGCTTAAGTGCTGTTAAATTATGTGGGCGAACACCACACGCGCATTTAAGCGTGCCGTTTACGTACGCAATTAAATGCACGTGCCCTCCCACGTGCATTTAGGCGAGTGCTCGCTCCCACATACGTATTTTACAGGTCGCTTAACCCCATTTGCTGCAGGTAAACATCGGCGCGCATTTCTTGAGCTTGCGACCTAGAAATTCGTCCATTATCACGCATTTCTTGAATCTGCTCAAGTTCTAGGCGCAAGGCTTCAGCTTGAATTTCTGCAATAGTTGCAGCTCTGTGAGCAAAAACTTCTTCGCGCTTTTTCAAGCGACCAGAACGAGTGCGCTCAATCTTGACTCTATTTCTGTCTGCCAAATCTTTTGCTGCAGTTGGAGGCATGTTGATTGTAGCAGTGCTAGGACCGCCAGCCCCAGCGCCACTGCTATCACCACCAGCAGTAACACCACCGTGGTGTTCGCTATGAACATTAGCACCAACACCAGTACCGCCAGCAGCGCCACCGTGGTGTTCGCCATTAACACTGCCGCTAGTACCGCTAACTCCACTAGCACCACCAGAGCGTTCACCAACACCAGTTCCGCTGGCTCCACCAACACCGCCAGTACCCACACTATGCTTGCCATCAGCCTTAATAGCGCCTGTGGCATTTAGCTCTGTTGCAAAGTTGGTAGGAATGCCTTCTGCCTGGTTGACGTCTACGAGGCGCGTCTTTAAGACCTGCAGCAGCGGCAAGTGCTCTGCCAGCAAGGCATTGGCAGCCTCTACCCTGAGCTCGTCGTTTTCTTTTGCGACGCGCTTTAGATACCTGACGGCCTCGCGTTCGACCTCCACTTTAAACTCAAGCTCGTTGCGGCGCGCGTGGGGGTGCGCGGCAATCTCGTTTTTCATGCGCTTGAAAACGCTCGTATTGCTTGCAAGCGGCTTATTTTGCTTGCCGGCTGCAGGAATGTAGCGGCTCTTGATGCGCTTTCTCATGACCTCAATGCGCTTGAGGTAGTTTTTGGCAATGCGCGCATCAACGTCATCGTTTCTAGCGGCATCTTCTATGTAGTCTTGCTGGACGTCCAAAATCTCAAGTCGCAACGCCTTAAGCGCAACGTTCGGCACCATTTTTTTGCGCATGGCAGCAATTCGGCGCTGATATGCTCTGACAACCTGGCGAGTGGCTCGCTTATTGTCCTCGTCAATGCCATCGTTTAGGTCTTTGATGACGCGCTGCATCATCCTGATTTGCACATCATAGCTTGCCTGATCTGTCTCGTCATTGTCTTCTGCAGGCGCTAGCAGGGGAGTTACAAAATTTGCAAGCAGCAACGTGATGATTATAACGGTGGATGCAATAAACAAAATCAAGTCGCGCTCAGGGAATGCATCGCCATTTGACAAGCTCACAGGTATTGTCAAAATGATTGAAAGGGTAACGGCACCTTTAGGACCAGCCAGCGTTGTTACCAAAGATTCGCGCAAGATTTTTTTCTTAGCTTTTTTGCCTTCTTTTCTTTTGGATATATAGTTGGTTGCCAAAATCCAAACATAGCGAACACCCTCTGTTACCAGCGCAATTAAGACTGCAACGCCAATCAGCCAGAAAAACCCAAGCAAATCGTTGCTTACAATCAAAGGTCCAATTGTTTGAACCAAGGTAATCCCTAAAAAGAGAAACACTATTCCGTTTAAGCTAAAAGAAAATACCTTCCACAAGGAGCGCGATACCAGCTGAGTGCGTGTCTCGTGGCTATTTTTTCTTACTACTATGAGCCCGAGTTTTTGAGGCAAAAACGCCACAAGCAGCCCACATGCAACGACGCCTAAAATGCCGCTAACACCAATGTGTTCGCAAATAAGATAAGTTCCAAAGGGCAAAACAATTTCTGAAAGAATATGAATTGTTGTAGATTCTAGGTCTAGCCTGCGCATATATCGCAAAAGCAGCAAATAGATGATGGCTATTATCATGCCAATAAAAATGCCGCCGACAAAATCTATGCAAAAAGTGGCAGCTGCTTTTGTAACGCTAAATGTGCCTGTTACCGCTGCTGCAATAGCAAATTGAAACGACACAACGCCAGAAGCGTCATTGAGCAGTGCTTCTCCTGACAGCTGGCTTTTTTGGCGACGGGTTAGGTTAAGGTCGCTGCCAAGGGCTGCAACCGCTACCGCATCGGTAGGTCCAAGCGCAGCGCCAAGTGCAAAAGCTGCAGCTAGAGGGATTGATGGGTGCAAAATGTTCAGCGCAAAACCAACGCAGAGGGTTATGGCTATAACAAGACCAATGGCTAAAGATAAAATGCCTTTCATGTTTGCCCAAAGAGCTGCATTATCTGCGTTTCTGGATTCGTCAAAAAGCAGCGGCGCAATAAACATAACAAGAAACAAATCCGCATTTATACCAGTCAAATTCAGCGGAAACGCGCTAAAGAGTCCCACCAAAACGCCAAGACCCATTTGCACCAAAGGCAAAGAAACGCGCGGCAAAACAGTGTCTACCACGGCAGAAACGATGATTAGGACAAGCAATATTAGGACGATTTCTAATAGCTCCATGATTTTACTTTCTGTGTCTTAGTTTGCTTAGCTTGTTTGACTTGCGCTTGTTAGTTTGCGTTTACTAACCCGCGTTTGCTGGCTTTTGATAATTGGTTTGTGTCTTAGTTTGCGCCTGCTTTCTTGGTTGTTAGCAAACAAATTATGCGGATACAAAAAACGCCGCTATGCGGATTATGCGGGAGGGAGTCGCTATTGTGTTAATGGCGAACACCACACTAGCAAATACTTTACTGACAAACGCCTTGTTAGTAACGCCCCTTACTGGTAGACGCCCTGCTAGCAATGCGGAAAAACACGAAGTTGGCAATTTGGTGTGCCTTTATGTTTTGTGCCGCACTTACAGCCGCTATGCGGATACAAAAAACGCCGCCTAAAAGCGACGTGTAAGTTTAAGTGGTGGGGCATAAGGGATTCGAACCCCTGACGTTCTGATTCGTAGTCAGCTCCTCTATCCAGCTGAGGTAATGCCCCAAAGAACTTATACATAATAACACCTTGTGCGCGCAAATCAAAGAATATCCATCATCTTTTTTGCTTTGTTATGACTTTGTCATTTTCTGAGACTGTGAGGGGTGCAAAGTTGGATTGCTGAGGTTGTGCGCGATGGGGTAAGGCTGGCTTGTTAATTTCTAGCAAGGTTGGTTTTGTTGGGCTGCGCAAGTTTGGCTTAATGAACTGGCTTATTTTGCCAGCTCATTGCAGCGTTTTATACAAGCATCATTTGCTTTTGCTAAATCTTGAGCAAAAGAGCTATTTTTAAGAACATCAATGGCAGCAGCTGTTGTGCCGCCTTGCGTTGCAATCTCATCAATAAACAAGTCAATGTTTTTATCAGGCGATTTTTGCATAAGCTTTGCAGAACCAGCTATTGTTTGGACTAATAGGTCGCGAGCACATTTTTCTTCAAAACCGCATGTTTTTAGGTGCTCTATCATGCAATTTGCAAAGTAGTAAACATAGGCTGGGGTAGAGCCATGAGCTGCTACGCTTGCATTTATCAGTTCTTCAGATAGCTCATAGACAATGCCTGCGCAGCCAAAAATTTGTTTGATAAATTCAGCTTCTTGTTTGTCAAATTCTTTAGAAAACGCTATTGCGCATGCCCCAAGACCTACTTGTAGAGTTGCATTTGGCATTGCGCGCGCCACAGGAATTTGTGCCATTTGTGTTGCGCTTGCTGCGCCTGCTGTGTTTTTTGCTTGCGCCGTGCATACATTCAGCTTGTCTTGAATACTTTTTATCGAACGCCCTGCTACAACAGACAAAATTTGAAAAGGAGAGGGCTTATCAGCTGCAGCCAAAGCGCCGAGCTGCTCAAGCACTTCATCTAAATTTTTAGGAGGAACAGCCAAAAGCAGTACGCGCGAATTTTGCGCAAGGTCTCGCGTGGTGTTCGCCATAAAAAAGCCTTCCTTTTCACAGCGTGTCTTTGTTCTAGGTGAGTGCGCAAGCACCGCAATGTCTTTATTGGTTAGGAGACCTCCATTTATGCACCCTTTTGCAAGAGCTAGTCCCATATGTCCCAAACCTATTATCCCTAGCTGGTATTTTTTGCCGTTCATTTCAAAATCCTTTCGCGCTTAAATCTTTATTGGTTTTCAAGTTTTACTATTTAGCAGATATTGTAGCAAATTTTGCTGGTTGATTTGTCCATTCTATTTTGTCATGCTTGGCTTTGACCTGCCCGTAAAAAAGCAACATCAAAAATACGAACATTTGTTTCTTTTTTGTCAAATTTGATGTCCGTAACTTAGGG
>CAVEKR010000028.1:6726-10837 GCA_963616365.1 Bacteroidaceae bacterium | reverse complement strand
GCGCTGGTCAGATGAGGCGGGGTCAAAGGCGGTAGTGCCGCAGCTTGTAAGCTGTGAGTCTTTTTCAAATACATAATCTTCAAGAGAGCTATTGTCAAAAGCATGTACTCCAATAGAAGTAACACTATTTGGGATATAAATATTTGTTGATTGTAAGGATGAATAAGTGCCTTCAAACGCATACGGTCCAATACTTGTTATGGTGCTTGGAAGAGTAAATAACCCACCATATTGTTCTCCTATACCAAGTGTTCTAGGGTCAGCATTTGCAAAAGCATGGCTTCCTATTGTCTGTACACCTGAAATATTATGCATAACTAACTTTTCACAATCCGAAAAAGCGTAATCACCAATAGAAGTGATTGTACTGCCTTCTTCAAAAGTTACATCTTCTAGACTTGTACAATAATCAAATGTGCGCGGCGCAATCTCTGTAACGCCTTTAGGTATAGAAATTTCTGTAAGAGCCATATTTTGATAGAATGCACCTTCTCCGATTGAAGTTACGGTGCTAGGCAAAGTGACAGATTTTAGACTTTGGCAATTGTATGCAAAATTCTTTGGGATTTCTGTAACGCCTTCAGGAACAGTAATTGATGTTAATTGAGTCTCTTGAAAAACGCTATCTCCAAATGTGGTAAATTCAGAAAAATACTCAGGAAAATGGGTGAGATATTTAAGTTTTGAGCAACCATAAAACGCATTTGTACCAAATGATTTAATTTTACAATCTTCTTCAAAGTTGATATTTTCAACACTGGTGTGACCAGCAAAAGCTCCATTAGCAATTGAAGTTACTGTATAAGTGTGCTCTTGCCAATCTGAACCATATTCTGAAAAAGAACTCTTAATGTAGAACTGCCAAGCAGATGAGTATTGGGTGCTGTACCCAACAACTGTGGCAGTGTAGTCTGTGTCATTAAGCTCATAGATAACGCCGCCTAAAGTAACTTGAGTTGCATCTGCCTGTGCATTTGTTGAATGCCAAATTGAATACGCTGCTGCGCATGCTGCCAATAATATTGCGACTATGCATGCGATTATGCGCGTACTTACAGAGTGTGCTGCGCGTACTGGAACGCCTGTCTGCGTTTGTGTGCTTGCTTGCATTTGTGCGCTTGCTTGCGTTTGTGCGGGCGAACACCCCTGTGGCGTCGCTGCGCTTTCTAATGGCGAACACGCCTGTGGTGTCGAACACGCCTGCGGTGTCGAGGGCGCGCCCTTGGTTTGTGCTTTTAGATCTTTCATGATGTCCACCTTTCTTCTAATCAATGACATAATGAAATGACATATTGGTTTTGTGCCAAATTGCCAGTCAGACCATTATCTAGCTTTATGTTTGGTCTCAAATTTGGCACACACATCTAAGGCACATTTTACCAAATGTAACAAGAGAGAGAGAGAGAGAGAGTAAAAAAAGTGGAAAAAACACAAATAATAGGTGCTCAGAGCCTATAATTTTTATTCAAGTGTCGTAATTTTTGACATTTTGGGATTTTTATTCGGGAGGCACGATTTTTCTAGTGGCGCGGTTTTTTGTGGGCGCTGCATTTTTAGAGCACTGCGCTATTTAGATGCCGCGTCAGATGCCGCGTCGCGCTCTTTGAGCACCATGCGGACGCCATTTATTTGATAGACCACAAAGACAGAGATTGAGCAAATTAGACCAGCATAAACAAACCATATGCCTAAAAGGGCGTCTTGTGTTCCAAAGCCAGGCAACCAGACAGGGGTGTTCGCCAAACCTAAAGATGGAACTTCTGGCATGCCAAGAAGCAATAGGCAAAATCCAACCATTAAAAAGGCAGTGGCAAATTTTCCGAGGTAGACAACTGGTGGGACTTTGTTTACCAAAAAAAGCATTATGCGCCCTTCTATAAGCAAAATGCAATCGCGCAAAATAATATAGACTAAAATCCAAAGCGGCAGGCGTCCTAGCAGCACAATGGCAATGACGCCTGCGGCAAGTAAAAATCTATCGACCAGCGGGTCCATCAGCTTGCCCAGCTTAGACACTTGATTTGTGCGGCGGGCAAGCTGACCGTCCACCCAGTCTGTACAAGATGCAATAGCAAAGACCACAAGGGCTGCCACCTCTTGTTTAGCGCCAAACAACAGCCACAAAAAAAGCGGTATCAAAAGCAACCTGATAAAGGTCACTACGTTTGGTGCTGTTAAAATTTTGTCGCTTACCTTTTCTTGCGGATAAGCTTGTTCATCTAAAATGCTGGTCATTGTTACTATTTAACGCTGTCTTCTTATTTGGCGTTGTCGTCATCTGTACTGTCAGTTGCGGCCTTGGGTGTTCGCCCACCTTTTGAGCCACCTTCAGACGCGCCATCTGCCTTCTTTGAAGCCTCACCTTTTGACGCTCCACCTTTTGCAGCCGCCTTTTTAGCCTTGGCAGCAGCGATTTTTTCTGCCCGTTCTTTTTCTTTGCGCTTTTTTTCTGCCAACTCTTCTGCTGTTAGAGGAGGCTTTTTGTAGGTGATGGTTTCTCTTTTTGTTGCCACGTCTGCGTGGGCGTGCTTCATTTCTAGCACGTCTTTAGGACAGGCTCGCACGCAAGAATCGCAGGCAATGCACTTGTATGGCCAATATTGCCAAGTTTCTTTTTCTTTGTCGACCTCAATGCAAAGCGCGGGGCAGCCGTTTTGGCACAGACCGCATAAAATGCAGGTCTTGATGTCTGTCATATCTATTTGGCCGCGTGTTCGCTCAAATGGCTCGCGCACGTCTTTTGGATATTTGCGCGTGGAAGGTTTTTTGAAAACGCCAGAAAGCGTCATACCGCCTAACTTGAAAAAACTCATTTTACACCCCTTACTTTAACGCTCAGTGCAGCTAATGCACGGGTCGATGGTGAGCAAAATCATGGGAACATCTGCAAGTTCGCAACCTGCCAAAGCAGCAAGCAAGCCTTTTAGGTTTTGAGCCGTTGGCGTGCGAACACGCATGCGCTCCAAGAACTTTGTGCCGTTGCCTTTGGCATAATAAAATGCCTGACCTCTAGGTTGTTCAAGGGTAACCATGGCGCGAGCGCCGTCTTCTGGCTTGCCTTTTACTGGCACAGAAATGTCTCCCTTAGGGATTTTTTCTACCAGCTCTTCTATCATAAAGATGGATTGCACCACCTCTTGAGCGCGAACAAGGCATCTAGCATAGCAATCCCCATCTGTAGAGGTTATTGGCTCAAACTCATCTAAGCAGCCATAAGCGCCAATTTTGTGCAAGCGCTCATCTGTTGCAACGCCGCTTGCGCGCGCAAAAGGTCCTACCATAGAAAACTCTTCTGCCTGCTCTTTGGTCAAATGACCCACGCCTACCATACGGGACTTGACGCTTGTGTCTTCAAGAAAGGTCTTATAAAGTATCTCGTATTCTTCTAGCAGGCGTTTTAAGACGTTGACCATGCCTTTTAGAGTTGAGTTGTCTATATCTTGTCTAAAAGCGCCAACCTCATTAGCAGAAAATATAACGCGCCCACCTGTGCATTGTTCAAAAATGTCTAGCACGCGCTCGCGCAAGCGCCAGCAATGCATAAACAGCGATTCAAAGCCAAAGCCATCTGCAAGCAGACCAAGCCACAAAATATGACTGTGAATACGAGAAAGCTCATGAAAAATGGAGCGCAAATATTGGGTGCGCTCGGTTACTTCTATGTGCATGAGCTGCTCGATGCATTGCACATAACCCATGGAATGTCCAAAAGAACAAATTCCGCAAATGCGCTCTACAACATAGACAAAAAGCTTGTAGTCGCGTTTTTCAACCAGTTTTTCTAGACCTCTGTGAATGTATCCTATTCTAGGAATTGCCTCGATAACACGCTCGTCTTCTAGCACAAGATCAAGATGGAGCGGTTCTGGCAAAACAGGATGTTGAGGTCCAAAAGGGATGATAGTTTTTTTAGCCATTTGCTTGCTCCTTTCCTTGGTCTTTTGTGGGTGGGGTTTGGGGGGCGGCTGCGTTTGCCGCGGCTGGAGCGGTTTCTGCGGCTTGCTCATCACCCTTATCCGCGCCACCATCAGCTGCCTTGCCAGCCGCAGACGCCGCGGTTGCCGCGCTGCCCGCGGTTGCCGCACTGCCCGCGGTTGCCGCACTGCCCGCG
>CAVEKR010000028.1:1789-6716 GCA_963616365.1 Bacteroidaceae bacterium | reverse complement strand
CATTTGCTTGCTCCTTTCCTTGGTCTTTTGTGGGTGGGGTTTGGGGGGCGGCTGGGGTTGCCGCTGGAGCGGCTGCCTCGGTTGGGGCGTCTTCTGTGGCTGTTGTGGCTGGAGCGGCTGCCTCGTCGCCTTTGTCCACGTCACCATCAGCTGCCTTGTCCGCGCCACCCTCATTTGCCGCGCTTGACGCGTCTGCCGCATTTGTTGCGTTTGCCGCGTGGTGTTCGCCAGCATGAGTTTTAGCAGCAAAATTGCTGGCACGGTCATTCATTGGATAAGGAACAGTAGTTGTATAAAACTCGCCGCCATAATCCAAGTCCAGCCCGTCAAATTCTATGCCAAACAGGTCGTGCGTCTCGTTTTCAAACACAAAACTTTCTGGATAAATCTCAGAAATAGAGGGCACTGCCTGCCCGTCTTCTTGGTCAACGACCAGCGCGGTTATGCTTGGGTCGCTAAAGTCTTCAGGCAAAAACGAATACAGCAACTCCGCGCCAGTATCTGTTGTCGTGGCGCATAGCTGGATAAAGCGGTATCCGCGCTCCTTTAAAATCTCGACTTCTTCTGCCAGGTCGACCATGTCTATTACTGTGTAGTCATTTTTTCTAAAATGTTGCATTATTTGGCCTCCTTTGCAGGTTGAGCCCCTTTATCAGCGTTTTTGCTAGTGGGTTGCGCCTCTTTATCAGAGGACGCCCCTTTACTAGCGGGGTGTTCACCATTATTTTGACTTGCGTTTGCCGCGTGGTGTTCGCCATTATTATCCTGACGAACGCCCTGACCAGCCGCTGGCTTTTTCTTAGAGGTAGCGCCCATTTTCTTGGACTTTTCCTCTAAAATTTTAACGCCAGCCAAAACGGCATCGAGCACAGATTCTGGGCGAACAGCACATCCTGGCACGAAGGCGTCCACGGGAATGACCGTGTCTGTCCCGCCGAGCACGTTGTAACACTCCTGATAAACGCCACCGCCGCAGGCACACGCGCCGCAGGCAACGACCACCTTGGGCTCGAGCATTTGGTCGTAAATCTGCTTGATAACGCTTGCGTTTTGCTCATTTACGCCACCTGTTACAACAAAAATATCCGCATGCTTTGGGTTGCCTGTGTTTACAACGCCAAATCGCTCTGCATCATAAACGGGGGTCAGAGCTGCCAGAACCTCGATGTCGCAGCCATTACAACTTGACCCGTCATAATGAATTACCCAAGGTGACTTAGCTGCATAAGAACTTTTCATAAAGTACACCTTTCTTTTTAGAAAAACACCAATAGATAGACGATATTACAAGCACCAGCAGCTAGAGCCGCTATCCAGGCGGTTTTTAGCATGCTTTGCCATTTTACGCGCGCAAAGTTGTTGTCGATCCAAATTTCTAGGAACCATACCAGCAGGCAAACAACAATTGCAATGATGATGGTAATTAGATTTGGCTGCCAAACAATAAACATGGCAGTAAAGCCGAGGAACAGAATGGTTTCATACCAATGCGCAATCTCTATTAGAGCTAGGGTTTTGCCAGAAAATTCTGTAACAAGGCCGCGCACCAGCTCTTGGTGAGCATGTTGTGCCATAGAGATGTCGAACGGGGATTTGCGCAGCTTGATGGTCAAGATGTACAAAAACCCGATAAAGAGAAATGGCAAAAGTGCAATGAGTGGCAGGCTTGCGTTTGTGGCATCTATCACTCTGAATGAGTCGCTTGCCATATACATGCCAACTGCCATAAGTAAAATCATTGGCTCGTATGCCATGACTTGGATTGTTTCTCGCTCGGCGCCAAGTTCTGCGTACGGAGAGCGCGACGCATAAGCTGCAACGATTAAAAACAGTTCTGCAAGTGTCAATATAAATATGCAAAGCAAGAAGTTTGCTCCTGCAAAAAATGCAAGACCTGCAGCTATTACAAAGAGAAAGTAAAGTTTAACGTAGAGGTCTTGAGCACCGTTTACTGTCGCGTCCTCTTTTGCCCACAGCTTGCGAACATCAAAATATGGCTGGCGAATTTTAGGACCTACGCGCCCTTGCATTCGGGCGCTAAATTTCCTGTCAAAGCCAGATAAAATGCAGCCCAAGATAGGTGCAAATATAAGAAATGCTGCCATGCCCACAAAGGAAAAGACAGAAATGTTCATGTTAAAAATTGTGATTTCCATAATCTAGTTCCCTCCTTGTGCGCTTGAATCTTGGGTGGCTGAGGTTGAGGTGGCGCCTGAGGTGGCGGAGCTGGTTGAGGCGGTGCCTGAGGCGGTCGAAGTGTCGGCGCTTGAGGCGGCGCTACTTGTTGAGCCGCTGGCGTCAGCACTCGTGCCGCTGGCCTCGCTTGTCGTAGCCTCGCTTGCCGTAGCGCTGGAAGCCTCGCCGCTGCTTGTCTCACCTGTAGCATCAGTGCTGCCTGAAGTATCAGTGCTCTCAGAAGAGCTAGAAGAATTAGCTTGCTGAGAAAGCTGTTCGTAAAGATAATCCATAAACGCGCCCTCAGTCTCAATGCCATAAGATTGATATTGGTCTTTTGACTGGGTGTAATAAGAAATATATTGCTGGTAGTATTGGTCAAAGGTTGAATAATCAATGCCTTCTGATTCCCAAGTACCACCCTTATAAGCAGCGTGTTCGGTCGTATAATTTTGCACCACAGCCTTGCTTTGAACAAGGGTTTGACCAACAAAACCAAAGACCAAAATTAAAATGACAAGCGTAACTGTAACGCCAATCTTGCTTACCTTTTTCTCGGGGAACACCTCGTTCATATACCAATTTCTCTGCGTTGCCGCAACTGGTGCGCCAAAAGAATTTTTGAAGGTGCGTGTTGTGTCGCTTATGCCAACGCCTGCCATGTAAGCAGGGACAATCTTTTTCTTTGTCTTGCCGCTAAATCCTAAGAAGATAACAGCCACAACAAAGGCGATTACTGCCATAATCCATAAGTTTCCTGCAGAAACATCGGCGCTCGGGTTGTTGAACACGGTTGATAGATAAGGCTGCACCACACAATCTGAAACAAATGGGAACACGATACAGCATGCGACCGTGAGCAGCGCTAGCAAGTTAAGCGGCATCCATTCGCTTGAATGTACGCCTTTTTCTAGGTTTATGACCTCGCCGTTTTCATCATATACGCTGGCTGAGGCTGTGCCGCTCGCGGCGGCTGCGCCTGTGGTGGCTGCGGTTGCGCCTGCGACGCCGTCTGTACCAGCGCCTGCCGCGCCTTCGGCGCCATCTGCACCAGCGCCCGCCGCGCCACCAGTAGCGTCCAAAGCGCCCGTGGTGTTCGCCATACCCTTATCAGCGCCCTTATCCAGCGCCTTCTTCTTGCCGCCCTTGCTACGCTTGCACAAGCTCCCGCCGTGCGCAATGGCCAGGAGTTTGCCCAGCCACTTTGCCCAAAACATGAAGGTCGCGGCCGAGCCAAAGACCAGCACTAATATTAGGACGACGTTTGAGCTGTCGGTGAACGCCGCTAGTGCTGCCCATTTTGAGACCAGCATTCCAAACGGCGCGATGAACATGCCCATAATTCCTATGCACATGAGCCTTGCAAGGCGCGGCATGCGCTCAAAGAGCAAATCCATGTCTTCTATGTCGCGGCTGCCAATTTGGTGTTCGGCGCTGCCGACCGCCAAAAAGAGCAGGGATTTTGCCACAGCATGAAAGATGATGAGGAAAATTCCTGCCCAAACGGCGCCGTCTGTTCCAACGCCTGCGCAGGCCACGATTAAGCCAAGGTTTCCGATTGTCGAATACGCGAGCACTCGTTTTGCGTTTGTTTGGCTGATTGCCGCTATGCTTGCAAAGAGGAAGGTCGCAATTCCAACAGTCATAACGCAATATCCTGGCAGCGTCATTCCAAAACAAGGAGCCAGCTTGATGAGCAAAAATACGCCCGCCTTGACCATGGTTGAAGAATGTAGGAGTGCCGATGTCGGCGTTGGAGCCACCATGGCGCCAAGCAGCCAACTTTGGAACGGAAATTGCGCTGCCTTGGTAAACGCCGCCAAAGAAAACAGCAGGATTGGCACGTAGGCAACTAAAGAATAAGATGTGGTATTTGTTAGTATTTCTACTGTTTGAGTGATAAATTGATCAAGCTCTAGCACTTGGTATGTTTTTGCAACCCACACCAATGCCAGCGCAAATGCAAGTCCGCCAATTAAGTTGAGCATTATTTGGTGGAAGGAGTTTTTGATTGAGACCTCGTTTTTGTCATAGCCAATGAGCGCAAATGAGCAAACCGTTGTAATCTCCCATGCGCAAAACATCCAGCTTAGGTTGTTTGCAAAAACAATTGCAAACATGGCTCCCAAAAACGCAAACATGACTGCAAAAAAGGTTGGTCGCCTGTCTTTGACGTCTGGATGTCTGCCGTCGTGGTGGTCTTTCATGTAGCCTAGCGAATACACCGCAATCGCGCTGCCCACAACACCAATGATGAGCGCCATGATAATTGAGAAATTATCGATGTATAAGGCGTTGCTGACCTCGATGTCTTTGGCGCATGTTAGGTCAAACCAAAGCACTAAAGCGATTTGTGCAAGTGCCAAAATTGCGACAAACCACTTTTTATACATGGCAGCCTTGACGATGACGTAAAGTCCTAAAATAACATCTACGACCAGCGCTCCAATGGTGATTATGTGCGAAATGCCCACGCCTGCAAAATCGGCGTTAACGGCAAATTTTTGAGCGCCTTGCGGAATAAAGACGCAAGCAGCAACAATGGAGCCTGCTGCAATGAAAATCGCACCAAAAATGGTAAAGAACGAACGCAGCCCGTTATTTCTGCCAACGAGCATAAAAAGAGCTATGAGCATGGGAAAAAAGACAAGAAATGCAATAAGCCCTATTCCTAAGTTCTCCAAAATTGGTCTCCTTTCTGTATGTAGTAGCGGTTGTGCAATATCAATTTGTGTAAAACTACCTGTGTAAG
>CAVEKR010000028.1:0-1484 GCA_963616365.1 Bacteroidaceae bacterium | reverse complement strand
AAAAAATATAGTCATTACATGAATATTATTGCAATCTCAAAGAAAACATATTTTTAAGTAAAAACACAGGAGGTCTCCTCTCGCACGTTGTTGTATAATTAATGCCCTACAGAAATTTAGTCGCCAAACTTAAGGAGAATGAAAAAATGGCAACTTCAAGCATAACCCATAATTTTGTCATTTCAGGTCCTGAACGTGTTCAGCGTTTTATTGACGCGATTGAGGCATCAGAAAAAGACCGTCCACCTAAACGTGATTTACCATTTAAGGAGCTAACGGATCCGAAAGAACTCGCAGAGTTTACGGCAAGATGGAAAAAGGCACATGGAAAATAGATATTATGCTTCCAACATTAGAAGATATATCAACGATGTAGATGAAGTTTATGGTGGTATACAAACCCTTAATGATTTCATCACAGGTTTTTCTTGCCCCAAAAACCCAGAAGTAGAAGAGTTTCTACACAAAAATGCAATTGAATTTACTAAAAGGAATCAATCCGTAACCTACTTAGTATTTGATTCGTGCACAACACAATTGGTTGGTTATTTCTCTTTGGCAATTAAGCCCGTCTCAATCAAGCTAGACAGAATCAGTAAAACAACGGCAAAAAAATTGGCTCGTCGGTAGTTTGTGTGGGTGAAATTTCAACAAAGTACCAGTAAGGCAATTAAATAATTGTATTTTTAGTTAGGGCGGCTTCGCGCGAAGCCGCCCTTTGCGTTTGACGTGTAGAATTGAAGTATACAAAAAAACCTCTACAGAAAGGTCAAAGCGCAATGAATAGTATATTACGATTTGCACTCGGATTAGTGCACACAATTATTAAATCTTTCAAAATTGACAACGAATCTATAGTTTTATCAGTAAGACCGTGGTCACGGCACTGCCGTCGCTGCCCTATATGTGGTCATCGCTGCCCTGTTTATGATCAAAAAGCTGCGCCCCGACGTTGGCGCGCGATGGATTTAGCTAGATCAAAGTGCTTTTTAGAATATGCACCTTATCGTGTTAGCTGTCCTAAGCACGGTACACACGTTGAACAGGTACCTTGGGCAAGACCAAATTCTCGTTTTACGCGTGATTTTGAGGATTGGGTGGTATGCCTTACAATACGCTGTACAATTTCGGCTGTAGCTGAACTAGCGCAAGTTGAGTGGCACTCTGTTGGCAATATATGCTCACGTGTCTATGCTGAGCTTGAAGCTGCTAATGGACGAGAGCGCTTTGATGGAATACGTAGAATTGGAATTGATGAAACTAGCTACAAAAAAGGGCACAAATATCTTATGGTTGTTGTTGACCATGACCGCGGTTGTTTGATTTGGGCACATGAAGGCTGTAATAAAGCTACCCTTAATCTGTTTTTAAATGAACTTAGTCGTGAGCAAAGACGAGGAATTGAGGTAGTTACCGCAGATGGAGCTAGATGGATAAAAAATCTTGTAAGGAGGCGATGTCCTAATGCTAAGTGGGTAATGGAT
>CAVEKR010000027.1:8458-10846 GCA_963616365.1 Bacteroidaceae bacterium | reverse complement strand
ACCCTATGTTGTACTTGCATTGCAGACCTTATCATACGCAAACCCCTCCATCAATTTGAAAATCGAGCACAAAAATGTAGATACATCCTCTCCCTTTGGCTTTTATTTATGCTAGCAGCAATGTTTAGAAATAATGCCGTTTACGGGTTTCTTCTTTTTGGAATTTTGTTGCTCATATTTGGACGAAAACTATCGATAAGTAAAGTGGGTTCGGGAATTTTTTTAGGAAGCATTATCCTTGCTTATTTTTGCATTACAGGTCCTATATACAGTGCATGTGGCATAACTCCAAGCATGTCTAAAGAAATGATTAGTGTCCCCATTCAGCAATTAGCAACGGTGGCTAAACAAGCTGATAATATAACTGAAGAAGAACTTGCATTTATAGAAAGTTATATTCCAAACTATTCAAATTTAAAGGAATGGGTTGCAGATCCTGTTAAGAAAAACTTTCAGGCAAAAAAGTTTGACGATAACCGCTTAGAATTTTTTGAAGGTTATATAAAAATCGGTCTAGCACATATGGATCTTTATACAAATGCATTTTTTAGGCTTGAATTTAATTACCTTTCTCCACTTGGTAACTACATACCCGAAAACAGCATACACCAAGGTCCTTACGCCCAAAACCGTACAAACGATGACCCTGAAAGATATATTAATATCGATGAGCCATCTTTGTTCCCAGCACTTAAAGAGGTCATAAAAGCATCTTTTACGCAATATGTGCCAGTGTATTCCTTACTCTACCAATATGGAATGTGGTTTTGGGTGTTTCTTTTGTTTTTTGTACTTGCTTGCTACACACGCAAAAAAGAATTTGCGTTTTGGGCATTATTCACTGTCTGTTATTATGTGACGGTAACGCTAGCAGCTGTTGCATGGTTTCGTTATGCTTTACCTTTAATGTATAATGCCCCAATTTTGCTAGTGCTTTTTTACTACTTAAAAACTGCTGCACAATGCCCTAGCTCAAAATCAAAATTACAGCAAACAGCAAACACGAGCCCCAAAGAATAAGCACGCAAACATTCACTGCAGCGCAGCGCGCAACCACTCGCTGCAGCGCGCTACACATCAATCGCGCTGGAGTGTTTCTAGAGTACCTGAATCTATTAAAGCTGAAAAGCTAAGAATGGCAACGCAATCTTGCACGTTATATTCACGCACAATGCTATTTAGCGATTTTTCGGTAGTGCGCGGATTTATATATATAACACGCCCATAGCTTTCTGCAAAAAACCTATCCATGCAATTTGCAAACGAATCGGCTAAAAGTAAAAGTGTATCTTGGTTATCACAGCTAGGATTTTCTATAACAATTTCTGTTTTATTGTCATGAAAATATTTGGCATAAAGGTCAGTAACTTTATTGCCGCAAAAATATTTACTTTGATGGCTGGCATCGGATTTTGCAGTGTACCACTTTTTTGAATCGTCTTGACTATAGCTATCATCAAAAAAACTAGCATCGTATTTTTCTTTGTCATTTACTGTTACAGAAAGCTCGCTATGCTCATAATCAACATCTAGCAAATAGTCATCAGTACCACTTAAATCTAGCCCTTTACGTGCAGATGCCCCGCAAAACCCTGGCAAATAGTCCACCCTGTAGCTATCTGAAAAACTTACCTGTTTTCTTTCAAGAAAATCCATTATGCGCTTATAATTTTTTACTGCACCGTTGATGTTCCAATGATGATCTGAATAAAAATAATTCTTGTTATATTCTTCTCTAGAATCGTAGGTGTCTACATAAGCATTCCAACTTGTATCTAAATTATCAAGAAAATATTTTTGTATATAGTCTTCATCTACTACATTATTCATTAAAGGATAAGCTGGACCAACTTTTGAAGACGACATTCCTGCTGGCAAACAACAAACCAGCTTACCTGGAACTATTTTTCCAAGCTCGTTAAAACCTTTTGCACACTCATCAAATTTGGCTTCACGGCTCTCTACTTGACTGTATAACCTAGAGCAAATAACCCCATCTTTTTGAGAGTGTACATATGAAGAACCATAATAAGTAGGATAGACTTCGTAAGAAAATATACAATTAGCAAGACGAATACAACTGCGCTGCACAGAAGCATTGGCAAGTAAAATTTCATCACGTATAGGTAATGCATCAGATGCGTATTTTTCAAATGACTGTTGAAAACTGGAATTAATTAGCGTTTCTGCATTTAGAGATTCAAGCTTATTTGCCTTTCGTGCCTCAAGGTAAACTTCTTCATTAGATGCTAACCCAGGGATAAGAGATACAAACAAAAGATAGGCAAAAAGAGAAAAGAAAAAGGCAGCTACCACAACAAGAAAAACAATTGAGCGCTTATCTGCACGAGCGCCTACCTCATTGCTTGCTTGCCCGCCTGCTTGTCC
>CAVEKR010000027.1:0-8448 GCA_963616365.1 Bacteroidaceae bacterium | reverse complement strand
TTCTTGCACACGATTTTTTACCGCTTGCTTCTTGTTTGGCTTTATTATTTGTTTCTTTGAGCATTGTAAAAACACCTCTTATGAGCTCAAAGCTTCTGGAACACCATTATCTGAATCCCAGATAGTTGGGTCAGAAAAGATGCAAACGCAATCTTTGGGGGAATACTCGTTTATCACTTCTGATAGCGAGCCATCAAATTTTCGTGGGTCAACTACAATAACTCTTTTATAGCTTTCGGCAAAAAATCTGTCCATACAAGACGAAAACGAATCTGCAAGAATAAGCAGCGTATCATCATTTTTGCTCGTAGCGCCCGCCGCATCACCCGTTGCCGCAGCCTCTTCAGTGCCGCCCACAGCGTCGTCTCCCGCACCATCCGCAACGTCCACCACGCCATCTGCCGCCGCGCCACCTTCCACCGCACCACTCTCGCCGTCCGTTGCGTTCGCCACACCATCTTCCACACCATCCACCGTGGTGTTCGTCATTATTAAAATCCCAACCCGTTTATGAAAATACGAGTCGTAGTAATCTTGATAATTCTCTTCAGGCTGATACGAACTTGACTCGCTGCCCGCATACCCCCTGTCAAGAAAATCTTCTTCCCTTTCTTTTCCATCAGCCGTCACGCTAAGAGCGCTACGCGCGTAATCGACATCTTCTAGCTGCTCGCCTTCTAAAGAAAAATCAATGCCAAGGCGCGCAAAAGAGCCCTGCCATGTGGGCCAACCCGCCGACCGCGGTTCAGAAAAATCCACCGATTCTCTATCTAAAATCTGCATGATTCTCTTATAAGCCTTGGTAGCACCACTTATCTTCCAATGATGGTCAAGGCGAAAATAATCTTGATCAAAATCTTGTATCGTCTCATACTCGCCTGACAAAAATTGCCACCTGCTATCCAGCCTATCAGCAAAAACTTGCTGCACATATTCTTCATCGGCCATCGTGTTTACCAACTTTGAAGCTGGGCTGCAAGCAGACGAATCTATGCGCGAGCACTTATAATAAATGAGCTTGCCCTCTATTTTTGACGTCAAATTATTAAGCGCATCCGCATTTGCCTGCATTCTTTTTTCCTTGGTCTCAGATTGCATGCTCGGCTTTTTCTGTATGCGGTCTACCTGCGGCATTTCAACAGAGCCTGACCCGTAATACGTCGAAAACGCTGGAAAATTGAATAACAAATTTGACGTCCGTATTCCAATGCGCTGCACGCCTGCGTTTACCTGCAAAATCTCGTCCCTACAAAAAATATGGTCGGCTGCCGCTTTTTCAAACGAGTCCTGAAAATTGCCAGAAGCGACGGTTTGGACAGTCAGTTCTGCAAATTGGTTGGTTTTTCTGTTGTCAAGCGGAAGTCTGGACGGAGGCGCAAGCGCTGGGTTTATCGCGCAAACCACCAGGTAGCCAAGGGCGGAAAACAAAAAGCCCGCAACTATCACGCTCAAAACTACCCAGCGCAACTTTTCGATTGAGTGCGCTTTTTCTGTTGCTGAACGCGATTTTTTTGGCGAACACCCTGCTACTGTCGAATACACTTTTTTTTGCATTAAAGTTTACCTGCCCTAAAATTGGAAATAGATAAACGGATTAAACGAACCAGAAATAATAGAAAAGGCAGATAGCACAAGGATTGCAAGCAAACAAATATCAAGCGCGACGCCAAAAAGTTGTACAGCTATTGGGTGAGCTTTTGCGTTTTCGTTATCAAAAACAAGCAGCTTGTCAGCCTTGAGAGTACGCTCATTTGCTGTAGCATTAGCAGAAAGTATGCTCACACGCTCACGCCCGCACGCCCATGCCATAAAACGCTCTTTTATCCATGGCGCCACAGGCGTAGAACAAATGGCACACAGCACAAAAACTGGCCAATACTCCCAAACGCCAAGCTGCCAAAACGTCTGCTGACCGCAAGCGCCAAAGGCGCCAAACATGGCCTGCCACCACTCAATGAGCTTGTTTATATCGGTAATCCAGAAAAAAGACCAACCAAAAATAAATAGGGCAATGCAGATAATATGCTGCAAAATTGCAGGCGTTTTGCTTATGAACTTACCAAAAATAAGGCGTTCTAAAATGAGCAGGACGCCCCAATAAATTCCCCACAAAACATAGTTCCATGCAGCTCCGTGCCACACACCTGTAAGTGCCCAAACAACAGCCATGTTAAAAACCCAGCGAGAAACCTTTACGCGGCTTCCGCCAAGCGGAATGTAAACATAGTCTCTAAAAAATGTCGATAAAGAGATGTGCCAGCGGCGCCAAAATTCGCGAGGGCTTTTTGAAATGTAGGGGTAGTTAAAGTTTCGCAGATACTTAAAGCCCATCATGCGCCCTAGACCTATTGCCATGTCAGAATATCCTGCAAAGTCAAAATAAATCTGGAAAGTATATGCAAGCAAGCCTCCCCAAGCACCAACAGCGCCAATGTTTGAACCACCTGCTTCAAGCATTGAATCTGCCAAAATTGCAACAATGTTTGCAAGGAGCACTTTTTTACCTAAACCAACTATGAATAATCGCAAGCCACTTATAAAGTCTTCTAGGTTTTCTTTGCGATGTAAAATTTGTTCTGCAATAGTAGAGTATCTGACAATAGGACCAGCAATAAGCTGGGGGAAACATGCCACATACATACCTAAAAACGCAACGTTTCTTTGCGGAGCAACCTCTTTGCGATACACATCTATAACATATGATAAGGCTTGCAGAGTATAAAAAGAAATGCCGATTGGGAGTGCAAGCTGCAAGTTTGGCATTAACTCAAAGCCAAAAAGTGCATTGATATTGCTTGCTAAAAATCCTTGGTACTTAAAAAATCCAATGATGGCAATGTTGAATATGCAAGCTAGGACAAGCAGAAATTTTCCGCGGGTTTTGTTGTCTTGGTTTTTTGTATCTTGTGCGGCTTTGGCGCTCTGTGGCTGCTCAGCGTTTTGCGCCCCTTCAGCGCTTGCTCGCGTGTCTACAACGTCTTGCGCCTTTCCAATCCCCTGCCTTTTTCCAATTAAAAGCGCAAAAGCCCAGTTCCCAACTATAGAAGCAATCATGAGCAAAACATAAACTGGCTCTCCCCACGCATAAAAGATGAGAGAAATAATAAGCAACCAGATATTTTTTACTTTCCGCCAAGGGATAAGAAAATATATCGCCAAACCTATTGGCAAAAAGAAAAAGAGAAATGTAACTGAAGAAAAAAGCATGTCAGTTTCCTTTTATTTACGCTCGTTCTTACCTTGCTTGTGTTCGCCCGCCTAAACGCCCTGCTTAGCGACGCCACGCGCCCCAGCCCTTAAGCGCCACGCGCCGCACCCGCTCAGCGCAACTCCAACGCGCACACGCTCAAGCACCCTACTTCCGTTTCACAACCTTAATCGCGCCTTTTTCTACGTAAAGGCCAAGCTTTCCATCTAATAAGTCTAGCAGCTCTTCACCTATCATCTCGCGACGCCAACCTTGGAGCAGCGGACTATCTTCTACATGCCCATGCGCCAAGCTCTTTAGCTCATCGTGATTTGCAAGCACAGGAGGAGCCACGTTATTTTGCTCAGCACGCAGGTTTACCAGCGCAATCATTAAATCAAGAGTTCCTGTTATTGTTTTGTCCCCCCGCCCGTGCTTTTTTATGCGCGGCAGCTGAGATTGAGGCGTTTGCACTCCCAAGCGCACCGCCTCTAAAATATCATCCATATCACGCCTGCTCAAAAGCTTATCTATATCGCGTACCTCAAGCAAACGCTCATGCGTGCTAGGAGCTTTTCTAGCGATGTTTACTATCGCCTCATCAGGCAAAATCCATTTGCGCGGCATGTTATTTTTGCGAGCAGTAATCTCTCGCCAAGAAGCAACCTCTCTAGCAATTGCCAGTTGAGGGCGCGAAAGAGAAGAAACCCGCTTGACTTTTCTCCACATCTCGCGAGGCTCTGTCTCATAACGCTGTAAGTCGCTCATCTCTTCAAAATCAGTTTCAAGCCAGCTCAAGCGCCCATTTTTGGTCAGCTGATCAAGCATAATCTCATAAATCTCTGGCAGATAGCGCACATCATCTAAAGCATAGCTGAGCTGGTTTTTTGTCAACGGACGACGCGACCAATCCGTAAAAGTATCAGCCTTATTTAACTTAACCTGACAAATGCTCCTAACAAGCGGCCCATAGCCCACCTGCAAAGGATAGCCCAGCAAAGCAGCAGCTAGCTGAGTGTCAAAAACAGGCCGCGGAACAACATTTGTCTCATGAAGCAAAATTTCTATGTCTTGTCTTCCAGAATGAAAAACTTTAACAATCGATGTATCTGCAAGAACCTTGCCAAAAGGCGTCAAATCAAGATTAAGCGGGTCAACAATGGCACAAAATTGCCCATTATTTATTTGAAGCAGACAAAGCTTTGGATAATAGGTCTCCTCGCGCAAAAACTCGGTGTCAATACACAAAATTTTAGAGCCATCTAGCAGCTCAATTAGGGCTTCCAAATCTTTTTGTGTAGAAATATAATCACTCATATATAATCACTCATGCGCAAATTTTTCTTAATTTTTTTGGGCGAACACCCCGCGACTAACGCACACCCTCTTTTGGGGCATTTGCTTGGTCTTTTTGGCGAACACCGTGTTCGCCATTATCTTGGCGCTGACGCGCATCTTCTTGGGCGGCATCCGCTTGACCTTCATGGCGAACACCGTGTTCGCCATTATCTTTATCTTCTTGGCAAGTGCCCTTTAGGGCAGCATCGTGTTCGCCATCACCTTTGCCTAGCTGCTTGTTTTCTGTTACTTGTTTCTCTTTATTGTTTGAAGGACGAAGCCCTAGCGCTCGTTCTCTGATATGGCGCTGCAACATCAATAAAAACGCTGTTAAAAAGCCAAATATCATCATGGCATAAAGCAGACTTGGCACAGGAGCGCCAAAAAGGTATTCGATAGAAAAAGCCTCTAAGAGCAGCTCAAGACCAACAAGCAAGATGAATAGGAGCGCAACAGTTTTTATCTCGTAATGATTATTTATAAAGTTACTAATTTGATCTGCAAAGATAATCATAATTGTAACAGCGCCAATAACAGCAATTATCATGACAACAATGTGTCCAGAAAGCCCTGCAGCAGTGATGACAGAATCCAGCGAAAACACAATGTCCATGACCATAATCACGCAAACGGCATGCACAAGACCAATTTCTTTACGCTTGCGCGGGTTGGCATGGGCTGCCTCGTGAGCATTTGCAATGTCCCCATCAGGAATCGGCTCAAGAGCTGCTAGGTCTTGGAATGTCTCGCGCAGCTCTGCAATTCCTTTGTAGACAAGATAAATGCCGCCGAGCAAAAAGACGAGGTTTCGCACATGAAAATGTGTCTGCCCATTTTCAATGCCAAACGGCAAGGTAAAAACTTCAATATCAATAGACATAATGGCTACAACACAAGAAAGCAAAATGCAGCGCATAATCATGGCAGCAATTAGTCCGAGCCTGCGCCCAATATGTTGCTTATCTGCGGGTAATCTATCAGAAGTGATAGAAATAAAGACAAGATTATCTATGCCTAGCGCCATCTCCAAAAACATCAACACCACAACTTCTCCCCAACCAGCTACACTTGTAAGTGGTGCTAAAAGCGGTGCTATAAAGTCCAATGTTTCTCCTTATGTGTTGTGCTTTTTGATGTCTTTAATATTTTGCTGTCTTTAATGCCTGTTTTTAATATTTTGTTGCCTTTAATGTGCCTTTAATGCTTTGTTGCCTGCGTTAAGTTAATGTGCCTTATTGTCTTTGATGTCTTTAGTGCGCCAATAATTTCCAAACGCATAGGCAATGCCTGTTCAAAGGCGGTTATTTATAGGCAGTTATAAGTGGCGTTTAATCAAACTCATTGGTGGAGATGATGGGACTTGAACCCACGACCCCTGCGTTGCGAACGCAGTGCTCTCCCAGCTGAGCTACATCCCCGTTGAGATACCTAAACGCACAAAGAAAGATTATAGCGCATTCTTAGTGCATAAGTTATAGTTTTTCTTTGGTGAAACAAAAAGCACAGGCTACGCCGCTAAACCACAGGGGTGCACCATTAAAGCCATCAAAAGTGTTTATATCATGGCGAACACCACAGTCGCTAATACCAATGTGTTTCAGGTACAGCACAAAACGACTAAAACGTAGCGTCAGCAGCGCTCACATTGTAGTAGCGCTCAAAAAATTCCTTGAGCTTATCTATAATGAGCTGCCTTTTTTGTGCGCGACCTGAATTTTTAAAAAGAGACATCTTTGGCATAAGCGCCTCAATTTCTGTGCCATATGTTTTGACTTCTCCATCACTAAAAGCATCTTCGATAAATTTTTTAGTCAACTCCTCATTTAGAGAAAGCTCCTCAATTAGGCTTTGTAACTGTTCTTTTTTACGCCTTTCGATAAAAGTTTGCCATTGTTTGCTAACATCTTCAATATCATTTAGCCCATTGATAAATTCTTCTATAAGCACTTTTTTACTACGAAGCTCAGGAGAAGACTCAATATTTTTCATGATAGAAGCATATACCTCTTTGTCTTTTCCTTGCTCATCCCTGTATTTTTCTACAAGCATCAAAATATAATCAATGTTTATATCAACAGATTTAATAAGGTCAATCTCAAAGACAACATCATCTTCAATATCTTGGGTCTCCCCTTTTTGGCGTTTTGTTTTCCATTCATCGCGCAGATCTTGATACCTGCTTGAATAGTCTTGAAAATCACGAACACACAAGGGGTCTTTTTCTTCAAAGTCATCAAAAGAAGAAAGCAAATTGCGCATACGCAAAATACTGCCAAAAAGCATGATAAAGCTCTTTTTTGCTTCTTCACTTTCTATACGCGGCTCGCTTAGCGGATATTTTTTTAGCAATTGATCAATCAATCCCAAATACCCAGCATGAAAATCACCTTTCTCATCTGTATAACCTTCAAAATAGTCCTTAAAAGAACGCATTAAAACAATGCCGCCAGCATCCTTATTTCCAAAACGAGCAATAGCCTCATCTACCTGCTTGCTTAAATTTCTAAAGCAAACTATATTGCCAAATGCCTTTACATTATTCAAAATACGATTTGTCCTAGAAAACGCCTGAATAAGCCCGTGCATTTTCAAATTTTTGTCTACCCACAAAGTATTGAGCGTTGTGGCATCAAAGCCAGTCAAAAACATGTTAACAACAATAAGGATGTCAATCTCTTTATTCTTCATCCGCATGGAGACATCCTTATAGTAGTTTTGAAAAGAACCTCCATCAGTTGAATAGTTAGTTTGAAACATCTGGTTATAATCATCAATGGCACTCTCAAGAAAATCTCGTGCGCTTGCAGGCAGCTGTGAGGCATCATCGCAATTTTCTTCATCCAAAAGACCGTTTTCTTCATAAAGTGAGCTGCCTGTTGCTGCACCACCAGCCGCGCCCACACTAGAGTGTTCGCCCGCATCACTAGTGCCAGCACCAAGGTGTTCGCCCGCACCATCAGCACCAACACCACACGCACCACCCGCGCCCCCAACAGCACCATCAGCACCACCAACAAGCTCAGCAAACCTTTGTTCGTCATCATTTGCACCAAAAGAAAAAATCGTTGCAACATTTAGCTTTAAAGCGGGATTTTGCTGCATCTGGCGCTTGAACTCTAGGTAATATTTAATTGCAGCTTCAATTGAACTAACCGCAAAAATAGAGTTAAAGCCCTTAAGACGTGCGCTCTCTTTAATTGCCTTAACTGGGTTTTTTGCATTAGCAGCTGCAAGTTCTTTAACATTAAACGTCTTTGAAAAAGTATAGCCTGCGTTTGAGCGGTAAGTTTTCCTGTCAAAGTTATCCAAAATATATTTGGTTACAAGCTCAATGCGTGCCTGCTTTAGCATGGTTTCTTCGCGCTCTATATCAAAGACCTCTTCATCTTTAATATCATCTTTAGCTTTAATGGTGCTAATGTATTCAACACGAAACGGCAAAACATTCTTGTCATTTATAGCATCAACTATGCTATAAGTATGCAGGCGCTGCCCAAAGGTTTGCTCTGTGGTAAATAAACCAGGACTTGCCGATGACGGTGCGTTATCACTAAAAATTGGGGTCCCTGTAAAACCAAAAAGATGGTACTTTTTGAAGTTTTTTACAATCGATTTATGCATGTCTCCAAATTGGCTTCTATGACACTCATCAAACATAAACACAACATGCTTATTAAAAACCTCATGCTTTGGATTTTTCTCAATAAAAATAGAGAGCTTTTGAATAGTGGTGATGATTATGTGAGCATTATCATCTTCAAGCTGCTTTTTTAGCACCGATGTCGATTTATTAGAGTTGGCGCAATCCTTTTCAAAGCGGTCGTATTCTCGCATGGTTTGATAGTCAAGATCTTTTCTATCAACTACAAATAAGACCTTGTCAATATAGCTAAGCGCACTGGCAAGACGCGCCGTCTTAAAAG
>CAVEKR010000026.1:0-10858 GCA_963616365.1 Bacteroidaceae bacterium | reverse complement strand
TGTTATAAGAGAGCGCACCCGCAATCCGCAGACGCGCGCAATCGCACTTTGAGAGCGCACCCGCACTTTGCAGGTAAGCGCACCTGCAATCCGCAGGCGCGCCCACAAAACTAAAAAACTACGAAACAACAAAAGCACTGAAAGGACGAACATGACTTTTATCGATAGTGCAGTTTTATTGAAGTCTGGCGCAGCAAAAAAGCTGCTAGAACATAATGTGCCATCACGAATGGCAGCAAAAGACGGCTCGGTTTTTGATTTTGACAAAGAGGTTGCCGCTTACGCAGATCACAGGCTTGGCTGGACAACGCTGGCGAGCAATCCGCCAACGGACCCTTGCGAGGTGGCGGTTTTGGCGCAACAAGCGCGCGGAGAAGGGCTTGACGCTGTGGTTTTGATAGGTCAAGGCGGTTCCACACAGGCAGCTCAAACCATCACCAAGCTGCATAGTTTGGATGTTCCTGAAGAGATTCCTTTTCGCACCATGGATTCGCTTTCTCCAGTGTATGTAAACCACATTTTGGGCTCTTCTGACCCTGCTCGCACCTTGTATATGGTTTCTTCCAAATCTGGCTCGACGCTGGAGCCCACCATGGCAAGCCATGTTGCTTGGAAGTACGTTTGTGCGCACTTGGGCAAAGAACACGCTGGTTCTAGGTTTATTGCCATCACAGACCCTGGGAGCGAGCTTGAGGCGGTGGCGCGCAAAAATTCTTGGCGAGCCATACTTCACGGCTGCCCTGAAGTGGGCGGACGCTATTCTGCTCTCTCTGTGTTTGGGCTTATGCCAATGGCTTCTGTCGGGATTGATGTCGAACAAACTCTTAAAGACGCTGTAGAGATGGAGAAATTGTGTGCATCTGATTCTATGGAAAATCCTGCTTTGCACTTGGCAGCCTTTTTGTACGAGAGTTTGCAAAAGGGTCGCGATAAATTCTCGCTCATAATGCCTCCGCGCAATCAAGTTTTTGGTCTTTGGGTAGAGCAGCTGGTGGCAGAATCTTTGGGTAAAAACGGCGTTGGGATTTTGCCAAACGTCGAGGTAGACGCTGGTATTTTGGCAGATTATTATGATGACAGAAGCGTCATTTTGTGCAACATCAACAACAGCGAGGCATTCGAGCACGCACACACTTGCATTCACCCTGACATGCCAATTTTTCGCGTGGATATTCCAAATGTTAACGCTATGGCAAACCATTTTCTTATTTGGGAATACGCCATTGCTTTTACTGGTTGGCTCATGCAGCTTAACCCGTTTGACCAGCCCGATGTTGAAAGCACCAAGGAGGCAACGCGCAAGTTGTTGTCTCTAGAAGATGTAACAAAGTTTGAGACCCCGCAAGACAAAAACGGGAATCCCGCTTATCAAGAATACGAGGTCAAAGACATATGCGGCGCAGATCGTGTCTACGTGAGTTCTGTTTTGCTTGAAGAGCTTGACGACCCAGCCATGAAAAAAAACGTCGACTTAGGTTTGGCGCTGCGCCTATTGTTCCGCTCGCTAAAAGAGAAGGATTATTTTTCTTTCAACGCATTTTTGCCGTTCAGGGGTGTTGGTAGGCGCGAATGTTTGGAGCGCGTAAGGCATCGCGTGGCAGATAGAATGTCTGCGGCGTCGTGTCTTGAGATTGGTCCGCGCTTTTTGCATTCCACAGGTCAGCTCCACAAGGGCGGCTCCAACACGGGCGTTTTCTTGGTGGTCAGCTCTGATGAGCCATACGACATCAAAATCCCCCACAAAGACTGCACTTTGGGCGATGTCGAAAACGCCGAGGCGCTTGGAGACTTTTCTGCATTGGCTGCTCGCGGCCGTCGCGCGGTCTACGTGCACCTAAAAGACAACGATTCTGAGTACTTGACTCTTTTTGCTGACGAGGCTTGCGCTGCTATTTCTGCAGCTTATGCCCATAAAATTCACTAGTTGTTAACTGGATTTTTGCTAACTGGGTTTTTTGACGAACACCACGCTAGCTAGTGAAGCCGCTTTTTTGACGAACACCACGCTAGCTGGTAGCTTTATTGTGGTGTTTTGCGCTTTTGGCGTGTTTTCCTGCGCGATAAGTGACCGCACGCATTAAGTGCTTTTTGTTTACGGTTTTGTGGGTTTTATAACGCTTGAAATTTTTAGCTCGTCCCACGTTGGCACATAAAAAAGTTTCAAACTTTTTTATAAAGTAGTAGCAGTATATAGTTGACCTGTTTTTTTAAGTGGTAGGGGCGGAGGGATTTGAACCCTCACGTCTCGCGACGGCGGATTTTAAGTCCGCTGTGTCTGCCATTCCACCACGCCCCCAAGAGAACGCGTGTTTCAAGTAACGCGACTTTATAGGATAGCGCAAATTCAAGAAGAATTCAACAATAATTTAATGAGAATTCAGCGCAAGCCAGCTGATGTCTGACGATTAAAGTCGATCACTGGCGCAACTAAAGCAACCAAAACGACCAAGGTCAACCGCTAGTGCGGCTAAAGCTAACTACTGGCGCGGTTAAAACAGCTTAAAGCAACCAAAACAGCTAAAACAGCTAAAACAGCTAGATATTCACAAAAAAGATGGCATCAAGAATGTTGTAGTACCATGTTTGAGGGGCATGAATGCTGTTAATATCTATTTGCTCGGGCAATTTTGTAGAACTATCAGATTCTTCGTTGCTATTTGTAATGACCACGCCTTCTTCTCCGTCTTTAACATAGCCGCCGCTTTTTCGCGCTTGAGTTTCTACGCCCTCGTCAGTTTGGAGATAATCATTTTGAGCTTGAATCTCGGCATTGCGCTCATTAAGTGCTTGGGCTTGGGCTTCTTTGCGTTGCTCTTGACGGAGTGACTCATAATATGTGCGCGTTGTAGGATATAGAAAGCTAATGGACACTACAATAACAAGCAGGCAAGCCACAAGCACGTAGCGTCTTCGCGTATGGTTAACGCTATCGCGCTTGTGCGTTTTGCCACTCTTTTCTTTGCCTTTTTCCTTAGCTTTAGCTTCTTTTCGCTTTTCTCGCTTTGTAGCCTTTGAGGTGCGTTTTTCCTGCGCCTCTTGCGCCTCTTGTGTCATTTGCGTTATTTGAACTTTCTACCTTGAGATGCTATAAAAAGCGTCCTTACCAGCATATTGCGCTACAGGTCCGAGCTCCTCTTCAATGCGGAGCAGCTGGTTATATTTTGCAACGCGATCCGTGCGGCATGGAGCGCCCGTCTTTATTTGACCAGCATTTAGCGCCACAGACAAATCTGCGATGGTAGTGTCTTCAGTCTCTCCAGAACGATGACTAATAACGCAGGTATATCCATGAGTTTTTGCAAGCTCGATAGTATCAAGCGTCTCGCTTAAGCTGCCAATTTGGTTGACCTTAATCAAGATAGAATTGGCAACGCCCAAATCTATCCCTTTTTGCAGGCGTTTTGCATTGGTAACAAATAAGTCATCGCCAACCAATTGCACGCGATCCCCAATGCGCTCGGTAAGCAGCTTCCAACCTTCCCAGTCTTCTTCTGCCATGCCATCTTCCAAAGAAATGATTGGATATTTTTCGGTGAGTTCTTCCCAATAATCAACCATTTCTTCGCTTGAAAAGCTTTTGTTTTCAGCTTCCAAATTGTATGCACCGTTAAGTGCATCATAAAACTCGGTGCTGGCAGGATCCATAGCAAAATAAATTTGTTTGCCAGGCTCATAACCGCTTTTTTTGCATGCCTCAACAAGTAGCTTCAAAGGCTCTTCGTTGCTGCTCAAATTAGGAGCAAAACCGCCCTCATCGCCAACAGCAGTTGAATACCCTTTTTCTTTGAGCACAGCTTTTAGCGTATGATAAATTTCTGCGCACCATCTAAGTGCCTCTTTAAAAGTAGGAGCGCCAACAGGCATAATCATAAACTCCTGAAAGTCCACGTTATTATCCGCATGAACGCCACCGTTTAGCACGTTCATCATAGGAGTTGGCAAAATATGAGCATTTGCCCCACCAATATAGCTATAAAGAGTGAGCTCGGTGCTCTCAGCAGCAGCTTTTGCAGCAGCCAAAGAGGTGCCCAAAATCGCATTGGCGCCCAAGTTACCCTTGTTTTCTGTGTTATCCAAATCAAGCAGCTCGGCGTCTACATCGCGTTGATTTGTCGCATCAAGACCCATAAGAGCATCGGCAATCTGAGTATTTACATGCTCAACTGCCTTGCTTACGCCTTTGCCCAAATAGCGATCCTTGTCGCCGTCGCGCAGCTCGACTGCCTCAAATTGCCCAGTAGAAGCCCCAGAAGGAACAGTCGCGCGCCCATAAGAGCCATCTGCTAGGCAAACCTCAACCTCAACAGTAGGGTTTCCACGAGAATCCAGCACCTCACGCCCAAACACATCAATAATAGTACTCATCATCTTTGCCTTTCGTTTTGTAATTTTCTTGACGAACACCCTAGTGCTCGCTTATATTTTTATGGCGAACGCCCTGCTATTCAGCCACATTTTCTTGACGAACACCCTAGTGGTATTTGCCATGCACTGCGCCAACGCCACTGTGGCGTTCGCCATACATAAACACGCACGCAAACATACGCGCAACTAAAAATTAAACTTTCAAATAACGCCTCATAGCGATTGCAGAACCAATCATACCAATGCAAATGCCGCCGATTATCAAGATGAAATAAATCATGCCATAAGCGCCCGCATCAACGGTGAGTGGCAAGAACTGCACGAAGTTTTCAAGGCTTGGCATAGCAAACGCGCGTATGCACGCAATAGCGATAATGGCAAGAATAGCTCCGACCAGCGCCTGCATTGCGCCTTCCATCAAAAACGGCCCGCGAATAAATCCGTTGGACGCGCCCACAAGACGCATGATTGAAATCTCGCGGCGTCGTGCCAAAATTGCCAAACGGATTGTGTTGTTTAAGAACACCAAAGAGATAAAGACCAGCAAAAGGACCGCCACAGCGCAGCCATAACGCACTAAATTGGTAACCTTAAAGAGCTTTTCTACTGTGTCTTGCCCGTATTTGACTGATTCAGAAGGATCCTCGGAATTATCAGCAATTTCTTTAAAGGTTTGATTATCCAAGACCTTACTTACAGTGTTTTGAACCTTTTGCGTATTTATCAAAGTTATAACATAGGTTCTAGGCAGCGGATTTCCATCAAGCTGGTTGACAATATCAGGGTTGTTAGTGGTCTGTGCCTGAAAGTCCTTTAATACTGCGTCTTTATCCTTAAACTCAACATTTGCCACATTGCCTTCTTCGTTCTTTAACGTATTCAAAAAGCTTGTGAACTGCTGAATTTGTTCATCACTTGCATTGTCTGAAACATAGAGGCGCACGTTAATTTCTTCTTCAAAAGAAGAAGCAACATTGCCAATCATAATTGACATCATGATGGCAAGACCTACCATGAGCAGCGCTAAAAAGATGGTGACAATGCCACCAATTGTTGTACCTAGGTTGCGGCGAGAGCTAACAAATGCCTCGCGCAAAAAATAGAGAATCTTAGACATCGTAGCCGTAGACCCCCTTCTTTTGATCGCGTACTAATACACCATTTTCCAAAGCCAAAACGCGTCTGCGCATTTGGTCGACCATTTCGCGGTCGTGCGTGGCAATTAAAACAGTCGTTCCTGTGCGGTTAATGCGCTCAAGCAGGCGCATAATGCCAAGAGAAGTTTGTGGGTCCAAGTTTCCTGTTGGCTCATCGCAAATAAGGAGCGGCGGACGGTTAACAATCGAGCGCGCAATAGAAACACGCTGCTGCTCACCACCAGAAAGCTGGTCAGGAAGTTTTTCCATCTTCTCTTCTAGACCCACCAAGCGCAAAGCTTCAGGAACCTGCGTTTTTATAACGTGGCGAGACTTTCCAATAACCTCTAGAGCAAACGCCACGTTTTCAAATGCTGTTTTGTTTGGCAGCAATTTGAAGTCCTGAAAAACGCAGCCAACATTGCGGCGCAAATAAGGAATTCGCCAATTTCTGATGGTGCGTAGGTTTTCACCTGCAACAATGAGCTCTCCAGATGTAGGAACAATCTCTCGGTTGAGCATACGAATAAAAGTTGATTTTCCAGAACCAGAGTGTCCTACCAAAAAGAGAAACTCGCCAGCTCTGATGTCTAGACTAATATTATTGAGTGCAGGACGGTTTGGCTGAGCAGGGTAAACCTTGCTTACGCGCCTAAGAGCAATGACCACAGGTCCAAGTTTTTGCCCACGGGTGTCTTGAGCTGCCAAATCCGCATAAGAGCCAGTTGCCTCTGTGGCTGGCGCCATGTCTGACATGGGGATTTCTTGCGGGTCTCCGCTGTTGCTGCTGAGGCTGCCGCTATTGAGATTGCCGCTGGCGTTTAGGTTGCCAGTTGCGCCCAAGTTGCTAGTTGCGCCTAGACCGCCGCTGTTTAAGTTAAAAGAACCAGTTTGTTGCATTTGCTGGCGTTCTTGCGCCTTGCGCGCTTGCGCTTGACGTGCCTTGCGAGCAAAAGTGCCTTGCTGCGTCTGTTGCATTTGCGCTTGGTTATTTTGGCGAGTTTGGCGAACACCCTGCGAGCCTGCGCTTGATGCGCCTTGCGCGCGTTGAGCGCCGCGTTGCCCAGCTCTTGAACTGGCGTTTTGACCAGCACTAGAGCTTGTGCCCCGCGAGCTGTGGCGTCCTCGCCCACCTTGTTTTTGCTTATCAAATAAAGCCACTCTTGTACTCCAATCGACTGTAGTTGTCTTATGTTTAATTTAACTTTATTTTTAATTAAATATTGTAGCAAAGCTATGTGTTTTTACGTTGAATAGCCTGTGTAGCTTTAGCAACAATACTGTGAGCGTCAAGATTATATTCGCGTAATAGCTCGTCAGGCTCGCCGCTTGTTCCAAATTGATCTCGTATTCCAACACGCTCAAGTGGCACGGGGCAATTTTCTCCAATAATAGCACCAACAGCAGAACCAAGACCTCCAACTGTGGAATGTTCCTCGCAGGTTACTATGCATCCTGTTTTGGAAACGCTCTTAAGAAGTGTTGGCTTATCAAAAGGCTTAACGCTAAATGCATCAATAACTTCTGCAGAAACGCCATGCTCTTTTTCTAAAATATCTGCAGCTTGTAATGCCTGGATGACCTCCACACCAAAAGCTACAATGCTTACATCACAGCCAGTACGTAGCACTTGAGATTTGCCCAGCTCAAAAACAGTGTGTTCGTCATAAATTTGAGGGAGCTTACTCCTGCCAAGACGAATATAAAAAGGTCCTGGCGTATCTGCTGCCAAGCGTATTGCTCGTTTTGCAGACCAATAATCTGCAGGTACAACCACGCGCATTCCAGGAAGCCCGCGCATAAGACTGACGTCTTCGAGCATTTGGTGGCTGCCGCCATCAGGTCCTACCGTAATGCCCGCATGGGTTGGCGCAACCTTTACATTAAGAGAGGCATAGCATATGGTATTGCGAATTTGATCATAGCATCTGCCCGTTCCAAAGGCTGCAAAACTGCTGGTGAACACCGTTTTGCCTGTCAGGCTCAAGCCCGCGGCAATATCAATCATGTTTTGCTCTGCAATGCCTACATTTATCAAGCGTTCAGGATATGCGCTTCCAAGCTTGGCAGTTGTGGTAGAAGCAGACAAATCTGCATCCACTGCCATAATGTCATAGCCCTCTTTGACCAGTTCAACCAAGGTTTCTCCAAAGCCTGCTCGAGTTGCAAGTGCTTCTTTGTTGGGGTCAGGCTTTATGTTGATGTTGCCAGTTTGGGTCGCGCTGGATACTTGGGTTGTGCCGTTTGCAGGCGCTACACCTTCTGTTTGAGGTTGCCCATTTGTTGCTTGAACTGCGCTTTCTGTTTGAGTTGTGTTTGCCATTATGCGCTCACCTCCTCAAGCTCTGCTAATGCTTGCGCGGCTTGATCTGTATTTGGCGCTTTGCCATGCCAGCCAGCTTCGTTTTCCATAAAAGAAACGCCCTTGCCTTTAGTGGTGTGTGCCACAATTACTGTAGGTTTGCCCTGCGTCATGCAAGCAGCTTTTAGAGCAGTTAGTACATCTTTTATATTATTGCCATCTTCAAGCTCGATGGTCTGCCAGCCAAAAGCTGCAAATTTTGCTGAAATATTATTGAGCCCTGCCACGTTTTCGACATTACCATCAATTTGCAATGAGTTGTTATCCACAATGGCAATCAAGTTGTCAAGTTTGTAATGGGCAGCAAACATGGCAGCCTCCCAGACCTGACCTTCTTCAATTTCTCCGTCTCCCATAAGGGTGAACACCCGTTGAAGCCTGTGGGCGTCTTGCTGCCCACCTAGCTGCTGGTTAGCGGCAGCTTGCTGTTGGGGTTGTTGGGGCTCACTTGAGTGTTCGCCTTGCCGCTGGTTAGCGATATCTTGTTGAGCAGCGGTTTGCTGCTCAACAAGGTGTTCGCCATTCTGAGTAGTAGCGACTTGTTTTTGGTTAGCAATTTTTCCTTGATTTTTTTCTGCATTTAACCTAAGCCCAAGTGCCATACCAGCAGAAATAGAAAGACCTTGCCCCAAAGAGCCCGTAGCAACCTCCACACCTGCAAGTTTCTTATTATCAGGATGTCCCTGCAGGCGACTGTGGAGCTTGCGCAAAGTCATGAGCTCGCCGTGCGGAAAATACTCCGCCTGAGCTAGCGCAGCGTACAAAACAGGAGCGGCATGCCCCTTTGACAAGATAAAGCGGTCGCGCTCTGGCCAAGCGGGGTCAGCGGCGTTGTGCTTCATGATATTTCCAAAATACAGACAAGCAACAATTTCTACCGCAGAAAGAGAGCCCCCAGGGTGACCACTTTTTGCTTCGGCAAGCATTTTGATAATGTCAATGCGCATGTCGCGCGCGATTTTTTCTAGCTCGGCGATGTTTTGCTCTTTCATGCCTATCGTTATTGCCTTCCTGTATCGGACATTTTTTTATTTTGTTTCTTTGTCTTCGCGTTTTTAATTTTTTTGCCTTCAAATTTTTAAACGCGTTCCTTATATTGTACGCATGTAGCAGACAAAACGGGCGCGCAAACAAAAGCTTTCAGATTTTTTTCACCTATTGCGTTTAGCTGTGCTTTGTCTTTGGTCAATAAATATACTTTTAAATATTTAGCTGGCGTGTCTCTTTGCTGGTTTTCTGTCCATATTTGTGTTTATTATCTATTTGATTGGCGAACACCCTGCTAGTCAGCTCGCGTTTTTTTGACTGGCGAACACACTGTTTGCTAGCCCGCATTTTTTTGATTGGCGACCCTCCATCTGTGATATCCAATTATAAATTCGTCTAAATCCCCATTTAAGACAGCATCAACATTAGTAGTTTCAATATTGCTGCGCAGGTCTTTGACCAGCTGATATGGGTATAATACATAATTGCGAATTTGGTTGCCCCAAGAAATGTCTCCACTATCGCGCAGGTCATCTAAGGTTTCTGCACGCTTTTTTTGCTCAAGTTCATAGAGTCTAGAACGCAGAATTTTCATTGCGCATGCTTTGTTTTGAAGTTGGCTGCGCTCGTTTTGGCAGGTAACAACTGTGCCCGTGGGAATATGGGTAATTCGCACTGCCGAATCTGTGGTGTTTACCCCTTGACCTCCATGTCCAGAGGCATGATATACATCAATACGCAGGTCTTTTTCGTCAATATCAACTTGAACTTCATCGCCAATAACTGGCAAAACTTCTACGCCACCAAAAGTTGTGTGGCGGCGCTTTTTGGCATCGGTTGGGCTAATGCGCACTAAACGGTGTGTGCCTTGCTCGCTTTTTAACATGCCGTAAGCATTGCGACCGCTTACTGTAAATGTTGCCCTGTCAAGACCGATTGCCTCACCTGGGACAACATGGTTGATGGTGAGCTTGAAGTTTTTGCTTTCGCAATATTTTTGATACATCTCAAAAAGCATGCGCGTCCAGTCTTGTGCTTCAAGACCACCTTGACCTGGATTAATAGAAACAATGCAGTCTGAATGGTCAAATCTGCCATCAAACCATGATGAAAACTCCAAAGCATCAGCTCGTTTGGCTAGCTCTGTTAGAGCATACTCGAGCTCTTTTTGCATTTCTAGATCTTTATTAGTGCTGGCTAGCTCATATGCAATCTCGGCATCTTCAAGCACAGAAACACACGCGTCATACTCATTGACATCAGCACGCAAATCTGCTGCTTGGCGCATGATTTGTTGCGCTTTTTCCTGTTTGTCCCAAAAGCCAGGTTGTGTCGATTTTTCTTCTAATTCTTTTGCTTGCGCGCGTTTTTGTTCAATATGCAAGTAGTCGCGCATTTCTTCTACGCGCTTTTTTAGAGTTTGAATTTCTGCTGTGCCAGTTTGTTCCATTTATTTATTAACTGCGTCTTTTAAAACTAGCTTCTCTTTCCGTGGCATTGCTTGAACTTTTTGCCGCTCCCGCATGGACAAGGGTCGTTTCTGCCAACATTTGCGTAAGGGTCATTTTTGTCCTTGACGACCGTTGCGGTTTTGCCTTGAGATGGCTTTGGAGCTGCACCAACGCTATCAGCAGCTTGGGCTGCACTTGAGGAGAAACTCGTTGTCGTTTTAGCCTCTTGAGCCTGTTGAGCTGCAAGTTTGAGGTTATCCGCAGGAATGTTCTCGTCGGGCTGAGAATAAGAAACAGAGCTCAATACCTCTGGCTCTTCTTCCTCCTCAAGCGCTGTGGCCTCTTCTTGAACCTGCACGTCAATCTTTAGGCGCAAAATGGTGCGCAGAAAGTCCTCGTAGATACTTGCCACGAGCGCGCCAAACATGTTGAACGCCTCTTCTTTGTATTCAGTGAGCGGGTCGCGCTGACCAATGGCACGAAGCCCAATACCTGCGCGCATGTAGTCCATCTCTGATAGATGAGCCATCCAACGCGTATCAATAACGCGCAGCATA
>CAVEKR010000025.1:6217-10866 GCA_963616365.1 Bacteroidaceae bacterium | reverse complement strand
CAACACATCTGCGCCCGTCATGTTTAACTGTTTGCCAGCGCCTGCAATGCGTAGTGCCATTGCTGAAATGCTTGATTCTGTTGTAGCGTTTTTATTGCCCAAATCAACAATCGCGCTAGCGTAATTTTTCGTTTCCTCTTTGCTCAACTGCATTATGTTGAAAAACTGCGCTAATTCACTGCCTGCGGTTTCTGCGTCCATGTTGGTGGCAATATCTAACCCGCTTACAACTTCGCCAAATTCCTGCACTTCGCTTTTGCCGTTGTTCATTATGTCAAGCGTATAGCCTAACTGCGCGCCCAAACTTTCAACGTCTAAAATCTGCGACGCGCTCACAGCGTTTGTCTTTGAAAACTCAATCGCGGCGTCTTTGAGTGTTTGATAATCTTTAGCTGTGCCGTCAACCGTCTTTTTAACGTTGGTGAGCGACGTGTCAATTTCTGTGGCAGCCTTAACACTTGCGGCACCCGCCGCCGCAAGCCCCAAAGTAACAGTGCGCGTAAGCGTTGAGCCTATGCTGCTCATTTTTTGCGACACGCCTTCGGTTTTTTCGCCCAACTCTGTAAACTTTGCGCCCGCCTGCCCTATCTTTGAAGAGGCGGCGGCTTGTTGTATCTGCATCTCTGCAAGCGCGGTTTCGTATGCTTGCAATTTCCCCGTTGTGAGCGCGATATCGCTTTGCAACTTTGTCCACTGTTCAGACGTTAGTTTTACTTTGCCACTGCTAGCGTCTGCCTCAAGCGTTTTGTAAGCCTCTAACTCTTTTCTTGTTGCTTGAATTTTGCGCGTTAGCACTTCTTGTTTTTGCGCAAGCAGTGAAACATTTGTGGGGTCGAACTTCAAGCCTTGGTTTAGAAGTTTTAACTCTGTAGTTGCGCCACGCGCTTCGTTTTTTGCTTCTCTTAGCGCAGAATTTAAACTTTTTGTATCCGCGCCAAACTTTATCTCTAAGCCTTTGTATTCTTTAGCCATGCCACCCCCTTTATGCTAGGAATGCATCTATTTCTTTTTGTGTTGCTTGTTTTGTTTGAACGGTTAGCTCTTGTGCGAATGCAAGGTCTGTATAAGCGATAAATTCACTCATTGTCATGTTTCGAATATCTTCGTAACTAAAACCTATTCGCAAGGCTGCCAAAATGTTTCGATATGCGCTCCAGCAATCGCTTGAACCATTTTTTGAACCTGTTTTTGCGGGTCGCGCGTCCACGAAACAACTCGGCATTTATAGCCGAATCAACCACCCCCAAAAATTCAGCGTCAAGCAAGTTAAATTTTTCATTGTCGAAACTTTTTAACCACGCTTCAAACGCAGGTGTCTTTTTGTCATGCGTGCGAGCCATAGCCCACGCAATCTGTAGCATTATGGCGCTGTTGATGAAGCCTTGAGAATACGCTTTTACAAGGTCTTGCATGAGGTCGCAAGTAAACTCTTTGTAATACTCTACTAAAGTTACTGGCGACCCCTGCAACGTCATCTCACGCCCAAAAATTGAGCATGTAACCATTTAAACTAAGCCTCCGCAAATACTGGCTCTAACACGTTTGTATAAAAGCCGTCGTATGCTGTTTTGTTAGTGTCGGATAGTTCGATACTTAGTTTTGTAACCTTTTTGCCGTCGATGTCGCGCGGAATCATTGTGATAGATAGCGTTTCAGTTGTGGGGCTTGCGCTATCTTCGGTTGTTGTGTTTTCTTCTTCTGGGCGTGAAGCCGTGCAAGAATAAAACACGTTGCGGCGCTTTCTCTGGTCGCCGTTTACTTCGAAAAGAAGCGCAAATGGTTGCGCCACAGCGTCGGATACTTCTACGAGTGCGCCGTTTTGGTCGATAGTCCAACCCAGCATTTTTGCCTTCAAATCATCAGGGATTAGCGCCATTTCCAAATCGCCCGTATAACCTGCGTTTGTAGCAATGGTGTAATATGGGCCATTGTCCGCATAAAACACCTCATTGTCGCCTTCGGGGCTCGTGGATAGACTAACTGCGCCTGGAATAGAAACGGGCGTCTCATAGCCTGATTCATCCGATTTAAGCATGGCTATAGCCACATTGTCTAAGCCAAATCTAACTTTGTTATTTGTCGCCATTTTGATTCTCCTATTCTCCTATGGTTGTGAATAAATATAAAACTTGCATGATTCCCTTTTCAATTTGAGATTCATACTTATTAAACGGTAATTCAGCGTCGCACAAAGCCTTTTCGATTTTTGCTTCTGCGTCGTCGTCTTTGTACTGACTGTAAAGTTCAGCCGCCCAATTTGTTACCGCACAAAATGAGCAGTTATCTGCTTGGAAATTGTCAGTGTCCACCACCCTATAGCATATATACGGCATAGGCTTATCAGCGCCTTCATCCCACGTTCTATACACCACATCCAACCCAGTGCCGCTAAGCAAGTCATAAACTTTTTGTCTCATTTCATCAGCTCCTGTTCAAGTTTCGCTTTGCCTTTTTCATACGCTGGCTCAATGTGTGGGTATGCGCGCGCGGGTGCTGGGCCTCCGTGCCCAAATTCGAGCAAATGAGTAAGCGAGGGTTTTGTCGTGTTGTGAACGTGTGCCACTGTGCCGCCGTATCCGTCGCGCTCAACAGTAGACCTCCAGCCGTCTGCATAGTGCACTTCGCTTCCATTTCTGCGCGGGCTTGTGCGTTTCAGCTCTGCCGCTGTTTCTTTGCCCACACGTCTAACAGCGCGCTCTATATCCTTTTCTGCGTCATCTGTGAAATCTTCCAGAATGGTTTCAAGCGCGCTTTCCAACTGGTCTGGTGAAATCGTTGTACTACTCGCCATTGTGCACCGCCGAAATTATGCAAATATCATCTTCCCAATTCGCGTTTTTAATTGAAGTAATATCGAACACCTCACCGTCCACGAGGGCGCGCGCTGTGGTGTTATAAAGCGTTTTGAGGTCATCTATCCAGTCAAAGGTAATCTGTACCCTCTTTGTTGCTTCTATGCGCCCAGCGCGGCTCTCCTCGTCTTGTTCGGCGTCTTGCACGCGGCAATAAGTAGTGAGCAGCGTTTGCCATTGTGTAACGCTATCGCCTTTGCTGCTAAGCGTGGAATAGGCACGCTGAATTTCTAACTCGTGTGTGTAATTTAAGCGCGCCACCTTTACAGGCATATTCCAATCTAGCGGGTTGTTTTCGGCGGTGTATGCTTTAGGTAGCCCCAGCACACGGTAACGCTCACCTCGTAGTGTTATGCGTGCGTGCACCAAATCGCCCGTGTAGCCTTCAGGAAAATGCAACGTGTAAGCCACGCGCTCCTCTTGGCCTGTGGACATTGGAATGTCTGCTTGTTGTTCAGGTGCTACTAACACGTCATCAAGCGTTTCAACATCTCCGTTTGCGTGCGCAATTTCTATAGTTTCACCTATAAACATTAGCAACCGCCTTCGCAAATCGCGCAATTATGCACGCAAGCATTGCCGCCGCATTTGTAAGGGTATGCAAAGCCGCCGCGCTGGCCTTTAAGCCCTAGCAAGCGCATTTCTTCATCTGTGAGGCGCATATCTCCGCTTGAGTTAATAGGCGTGAATGTTTGCGAATATGGGCCTGCTGTAGCAGATACTTCAGACATGCCGAAATAACTTTGCTTTGCGTTCATCGAGCGCATTACGATATTGCAACACACCACTTTCAGGTTTTCCTGCATCAACTCATCGGGCTCAAACTTATCACCCCGCTTTTGGTTGATAAGCGCGCGAATGTGCGTCGTGGCATCTCCTAATAGCGTTTCCGCTTTTGCTTTTTCATCGTCGTCTAGCGTGCGCCAGCGTGCCTCTAAATCTTCAACTGTTGCGTATGCTTGCATACTTGCACTCCTATTTCTTAAGCCTTGTTTTGCGTGTTCGTTTCGCGGGTGCTTGCTCTTTGACTTCTTCTACAAAGCCGTCTAGTTTTGCAGATATTTCAGCGAAACGTTCCTCTGAACACTCAAAAGTACTCCCAGCCATGCGCACAACACCCGCGCGCGAGTCCCTAAAGCTTTTCAGTGCTTTTGCTTTCATTGCTGCCTGCTTTCTTTGTTGTGGTGCGACGCTTGCGCGTGTTTGCTTTTGTGGACGCTTTTGCGGGCGCGGGTGTGTTAGCGCTAGCTCTAGCCTTTGTGCTAGTGCTTGCGCTAACGTTTGCGCGTATAAACCCGCTTTGAATCATGGTGTCCACAAGTTCAGGCGCAACCTCAACAATGTTTCCTGTGGGTGGATAAACCAACTTTTCCATTGTTTGCCTCGCTTATTTCGTGATTTTCACAAAGTGGTTTTTGTCTTTCACAACAAAGCCCACTTCACACTCAAAGCGCACAGCGAACATGTTGCGCTCAAACAAGTTGATAGTATCTGTTCCGCTTGTAAGTGTCGCTTGATTAGAAACATCCATCTTGATGTCTTCCACAACGCCATACACAGCGCTCGTCCAGTCGCCCGCGTATCCGTAAACGTTTGTATCTGCAATGCCTTTTTTGACGTATGCAGGCAATCCCATAATAGAGGCCACATTACCCTGCGCGGTCATGCTATCAATGAACAGTGGGCGCCCTGTTGCGTCTTTTGCGGTAAGCAGCGCGCTTTTACCAGCAGGTGCTATAGCCCAGCCGCTTAAAATGCCGTCATTTGCCGCGATTGTGGCGTCCGCAGATACAAGCG
>CAVEKR010000025.1:0-6188 GCA_963616365.1 Bacteroidaceae bacterium | reverse complement strand
TTCATCACCTGTGCCCACAGATACAACGGGGCACCCGCTCAACGTGTCAAAATTCTCACCTGGTGCTGTGGCGCTGTTTACAGCAAACACTGTTTCATCGAGTTTCTTTGCAAGGATTGCAGGAATGCGATTTATAACTTCGTTGTATAGTGCGTTTTTATCGCGTGCAAACTGGTTAGAGAATGGCTCAATGAGTGCTAGCGTGTAACCCTTCATTTTCTTTGTGCCGAATGTATGCGTTTTATTAGATTTAACGCCTGTTTCGTCCACCCATGAGGCACTGGGGTCTCCTGTGATTGTCTGAAACTCTAAGCCGGCGCCTGGCAAATTTACACGGCGTGCAAGTTGCATAACCGCGCTTGCTTCTTGTGCTTTGCTCCAGATTTCTGTTGATAGTTCGTAAGGCAGGGCAATGCCTGCAGTTTCTCTGCTAATGTCTAATGCTGTCATTTTGTTTTGTCCTTTCAACTAGTTTAGTTTTTGTTGTACTACATCGAACAGCGCGTCCGCCTTTGATTTTGCAGCGGATGCGGAGTTGCTTTTCATGTTGTCATTTTTGACAACGGGTGCAGAAGGTTTAGCAAAATACGCCTTCAAACTTTGCGCGTGCGCTTCGATTTCTTCTTTGGTGTTGCCGCGCAAAATTGCTTTTGGTAAGTCTGTTTGCGCTGCCACTTCATCGAGCCAATCGTTGCGCTGCTTTTCTAGTTCGTATGCCGCCACTTTGCTTTCGGCTTTTTGCGCGCGCTCCGTTGCTTTTTCAAGTGCTGTTTTGCTGGCTTCTTCTAGTTCATCTAGTTTGTCTGCCTTGCTCTTGTTTTCCTTCGCGCGTGCTTCCCATTTGCGAGCTTCTGCCTTCCAGTCCGTCTCGTGCGAGGGGGCTGTTTCGGTTTGCACCTCTGGCTGTTGCTCTTGTGGGTTTGCCTGTTTGGTTTTTTCTGACATTTTGTTCTCCTTTTCTGTGCAGAAAAAAAGACCCTGTGCAGGGTCTTTGTCCAATGAAATATGTAACACTGCTCAAACGAGCAGGGGCTACTGAAATTTAGTTGTTATTTCTCCATATACTTTTCGTTACCGTCCATAAGTTCAGCGGTCATCTGAACGCGATGTCTTTTTATCCATTCCACTACGTCATCGCGTAATTTTCTCTGAATTTCTTCAATAACTTTATCTAGTGTGGGCGTGCCTTCGGAATACTCGCTGTCCACCATTAAGTTACTAAATGCGGTTTTCACTTCTTTAATGCAGTAGTTGTAACCGTTCATGAAAATTTTTTCATCGTCTACTAACTCTTCCCAGTTGTATGTTTGCGGGTCAAAATAAGTCATGATTTCTCCTAGCCTAGTTTTAATAATTACAAATCAAAGTAAAGAGAGTTTAATAGTTAGGTTTAATTCTGGTATGAAGGTTTTATCAATAAACTCCGCAACCTTTTTCATTGCGCTGTTTTCGCGCAAATATTCAGCTCCGTCTAACGTGATTTTCATACTTTCAACGTATGGGATATTATCAGCATAAAACGCTTTATACACAATTAGTTCTTTGCGGTTCATCTCTTCAACAGCACTTTTAAAATATCCCTCGTTAACCTTTGACAAATCCTTCGCTATTTCAAAATTTGGTTCTATGTCTTTCTTCTGGCATTCATCCAAATATTTCAAAATTTTGTAAATGACGGTTGAGAAGTCAGGGGTTTTTGTCATAATTTTTCCTAACCTTAATTATAAACTTTGCAGAATTTGCTTCGCATGAGTTCTTAACTACTCATGTTTACCTATCCTTTTGCCGTTCTTCGACTATTTTGTCATCTGAAGTGTGAATTTTCATATTTTTTCAAATTTTATGTTATTATGCTGATGTCGACATCGAGAGCCTCTGGGCGTGCAACGCACTGTGGGCTCTCATTTTATTTTAGAAACAATTCCTTTCTTATCAACAAACAAGCAAGTTTCTATTTTCTTTTTCTTAAGTTCTTTTTCGAGCTCTTCTAATACAAAATCGTCATCAAAATTAGTATACCTATTAGAAAAAATAATTCTACACTTTCTTATAGGGCATGGATAATGATTTTTAAATTGTTTTTTAGCTTTAGCGACATTACTTTCAATAAATTTAACTTTTCCGTCCGCCTTAGGAACTGCAGTTGGGCTCTTAACTTCCCATAACTTACCTCTGATTTTAAGGTCAATATTAGAAAATCCATCTGGTGCGTTTTCTTTTCTAACCGTAAACTTTAAGCCTTTTCTATGCAAAGCAACATGAACAAATAAATCCCTTTCTTCTCTTACCCTAAAACTGGAAAGTGGCTTTTTGTAAACAATATCACCGATTTTTTCCGCCTCTTTCAGATATTCTCGCGCTTCTTTAACATCGAAATCTGATTTTTTGTAATTTTCGTACAACTTATCTAATTTTTGTTTAGTCTTTCTTTCGAACATTGGCCCAATAAAACATTTGCATGCGTCGTGTCTGCCGCCCATTTTGCCTGCGTCTACTTCTTCAATCGTATAAACATTGTTGTGTTCCTCGCAATACGTGCAACTGCCGGCGCTTGCTTTGCGCTGTAAGCCCTTGCACTTCTCATCACGTTTAGCATTTTGGACAACCGTTTCAGACGATGAACGCACTACGGTATCCGTGAGCTTACTTTCTAAACCCTTCACAAAGGCGGCAATATTTTGTTTAAACGCTGCCATTGTCCACCTCGCCAAAGAGGTGCTTACAGTAATACTCAACACCGCACATAAACGCTTCTTCGCTAAGCCCTGTGTATGGCTTAAGCTCGAACCCATCCGACATATCACCTCGCAGGGTCTTATATTCAAGCAATGCCACTTCTTGCGCTGCTGCTTCGTATCTGTTGTACAGATAGCGCATATATTCGAGCGTGGCTTTCTTACATTCATAAGGCTTCGAGTAATCCAAGCGGTCTGTGAATGCGTGTAGCTCGTAATGCGCAAGTGCAATTAAATTGCTGATACACTTTTCAAATTCTTCTGTGCTACTCACTTACGCCCCCAGACGCTGGAGTTATTGCGCTTGCCACGTTTTCTAATATGGCGCGCCTTTTCGCTTCGTCAAGGTCATTCAAAATGCGGTCTACTTGTTCTTGCTCATAGCCCAGCATTTCCCAGTATATGCGCGTTTGTGTAAACCACGAGCCGTCCTTTGCTGCGCCTGCTTGTTTTACTACGGCGTCGCTTATCGTTGCAATAGAAGGCGTTGCAGGGTTTCTAAAGCGCGGTGTGATAGAAGCTTCCACATCGCTCAATTCAATAAACGATTTATTAGCAAGTATTGCAATAGCCATTTTGCCAATGTTTCGCAAGGCTTCACCGTTTGAAGCGTTTAAATCCTCTGCTTCTAACACAAGCCCCTCTTTGGCTGCGAGTATGGCTTCTGCGCTTGCGGGGTTATCTTTAACGATGCCCATTTCAGACACTGGCACATTCGTAATCGCACTAAAACGCATTGCGAGGCTTTCCATGTAATCTAAATGCGGCTGCATTGAAGCCTGTGCAAACTGCGTTACTTGCGGCGTGTTGCCTTCTTCGTCTGTTGTAAGTGCCAAAAACGAGCCAAGGTATGCTTCTTGCTGGCTTTTGTTTTCGAAAAGCGTGTTAGGGTCTGCGCCTAAAATTACGCGCTGCGGGCTTGTGAAAAATTCCGAATGAATTTCTGTGCGCACGCTCTCGCGCGTTGCATTATCGATTATCTCCATTACATCGCGCGTAATGCGGCTGCGCCCAAACGGGCGGTCTATCGTGGGGCGATAAACTAACGCTTCTATGAGTGGACGCCCCATTTTGTGCGGCTTTTGTTGCGCTATCCACTGGTCATCTATAAGTTCTATCTCCCAAACGTCTGTATCAGTGTATAAATTTATAGCCGTTGGGATAAATTCTTCAGTTGCGCGCATTTTCTTTTTGTCTGCCACGACCATTGCGTATTTAATGCGCTTTCTTCGCCAATCCCACACAGCAGAGGCGTTAATCGCCGAATACACGTTAACGATAATAGGCGGCTCGCCTTGTCCACCAGCAGAGACTGTTACAAACGCGCAGCTGTTGATGAGCTCACTTGTAACCATTTGCTGGTATGCGCTTTTAAACGAGTTGGTGTTGAAAATGTTGTTTATCTCGTGGTCTTCGCCGTCTTTGAAATAAAAGCCTTCAAAGCGCGAGCGCACCGCTAGCGTGTCCACAGCCTTAGACGCCCAGCCAACCGACCCGCGCAAGTTTTTCAAACACGGCGGAATCGCAATGCCTAAGTCTTTCAGGCTGTTTTTTGACTTGTAATACATCATGCGCTTTGCGTTGTTTGACTCTTTGTCATTTAGCACTTCGACAAGTTCTACAAGCATATCCTTTTCTGGTTGCGGTAAACCTTGAATGTCTGTAAGCCCGTACAAACTCACAATATAACCACCTTTCTTTTGGGGTCTCGTTTAGTAGTTTTGACGCCCCACAGCGCCAATGCAACGGCTTCTAGGGGCGACACGTCCACATCTGCATAGCCTTTAAATCCAAAGCCGCCTGCATTGCCTATATTGCGGCGCAAGGCGTTATAAACGGCGTTATTTAGCGCGGGGTCTTTTAGGTGTGTTAGCCGCGCTTCTGTGATATCTGTTAAAAGCCCTGAATACGCGCTTACAACGTCTTTTGTTGAAGGCGCGACTATAAACTTCCGCGGCACGCCTGCGTCTAGTAATCGCTCTATTAGTGTTTGCGCGCCCGCGCGACCGTCTATCACCACGCAAGACGCCTCACCAGTAGTGCCCGCCAAACCGTCCACCAGCCATTGCATACCGTGCGACATGCCTTGCTCCTTCACAAGTTCAATGTGCGCGGGGTCTCCTTTCATCAAGCGCGCAACACCTAAAGACACACGCGCGCCGTCTGGTGAGAATTTCACACCAAACGCCGTTTTCTCTTTGTCGATTTTCGGCGGTGCTTCCTTTTCGCTTATCTCTAGCGCGTCCCACTTTTTGCGCGGAATGATTGTGTTTTGCACGCCCTCAACCCACATTCCTAAACGCTCACGCGCAAAGCCGTCGGGTGGCAATAGCAATAACTCGTTTTCTATCGCTTTTCTATCAATGCGCCTGCCAAGTGCTGGGTTTGTGGCCTCCCAACGTTTCTCGTCGTAGATATCTCCAACTTCTGGCACACTCCATTCATGCCAACACGCGCCCTCTTGTTCACCTGTTAGGATACTTTCGCGGATATCCTGAAACGCTGTGCCCGCGCATGTGTATTCTGGCGGTGTGCCTGTAAGGATTATTTGCGTGTTTCCACTTTCGCTGGCGGCTAAGGTGGGCACTAGCGCGTTTAGTTGCTCGTAGGTTAACTCTTGCGCTTCGTCGAATACGACTAAATCAAACGCAGTTTGTCCACGCATGGCACCACGGCTACGCGCAGAAAACCAAATGCTGCCGCCGTCGCCTATAACTTCGCCGTCATCGTCTATAATTTGCAGTTCTATGCGCTCCTGCCCGTTTGCACGACGGATACACTTCACGCGCTTGTTTAAGTATTCGTTTTCAGGGTCTTCAAAATACGCCGCAATGCGATTGAATGCGCTTGTGTGGCTTCTCACTTCGTGCGCGGTGTGCAATATCTTTTCATCAAGCATTACTGCGCCGTATAATTCGCGCATTTCTAGAAGCGCATTTTTGCCATTTTGTCGCGGCACAGATAGTCCACAGATAGAAGAAGCGTACTCTCCGCGCGCGTTTACGCCTAACCAGTCTTTTAAGACGTTTAACTGCCACGGGTCAGGCTCAAGACCGCTCAAGGCTGCAAGCGTGCCCGCGAATTTGCCCACAGTGCGCACGTAATCAGGCACAATGCGAATATTAGGCTTTTGCTTTCCCTTTAACTGTCTTTTTCGCCTCTTTCCTGATGTCGTCAAACGTAGTCCTCCTGCTCTTTGGCTTGAGTTTCTTTAACTCGCGAATGCGCTCGCTTACATCCATATATTGCTTTGATAGCGCGGCGATATCGCGCCCGCTTTCGCATGTGTCTAACTCTTTTGCTATCTGCATGCGCAAACACAGCAACATTTCGAGCTCGTCGCCCTCTTTTGTTGCCTTTGTTAACTCCGACATCGTCAAAACCTTTCAAAATGTGCATTTCCGCAGGTCGGGGGCATATTTTTTTGATTTTTGCCCTGTAGTGGCTGTGGAT
>CAVEKR010000024.1:0-11099 GCA_963616365.1 Bacteroidaceae bacterium | reverse complement strand
AGATGACCACCTCTTTGGACTTTCTGCTGCTATTAAATATGGCGGGATTTATGTGCCACCGCACTTGGCAGTAATTCATCAATTTATGCGCGAAAAGTTTGCTGCCCCTAACAAAATGATTTTGGGCTCCGATAGTCACACTCGATATGGCGCTCTTGGCTGCATGGCAGTAGGAGAAGGCGGCGGAGAGCTTGACAAACAGCTATTAGGTGACACTTGGGATATTGCGTATCCGCAGGTAGTGGCTATCTATTTGAAGGGAAAGCCCTCTCCTTTTGTAGGCCCTATGGATGTGTCTTTGGCAATTATTCGCGCTGTTTATGATAACGGCTTTGTCAAAAATAAAGTGATGGAGTTTGTAGGGCCTGGCATCAAAAACTTAAGCAGCGATTATAGGTGCGGCATAGATGTCATGACCACAGAAACTACCTGCTTAAGTTCCATCTGGCAAACAGATGCTGAAACCAAAAAATGGCTCGAAATTCACGGCCGCACAGATGAGTATGCACAGCTAGAGCCTGCTCCTTTGACATATTATGATGCATGTGTTGAAGTGGACTTATCAAGCATAAAGCCAATGATTGCAATGCCCTTTCATCCAAGCTGCGCTTATGAAATTGACGAGCTGTATAAAAACTTCGACGACATTTTGCACGAGACTGAAGCTCGCGCCGCAAAAATAACTGGCGCAAAAGCGGACACATTAAAAACGAGCAGCTCAACAAGTACAATGGCGAACACCACAGCCGCCGCAACAACAGCTGCCCAAGCATCATCAGCAGCTTCAGCAAGCAACCAAGCCCCAGCACTTAACCTGCACGAAAAAATCACCGCAGATGGCAAACTCCAAGTGCAACAAGGTATCATCGCAGGTTGCGCAGGTGGAACATGGTCAAACATTGCAGCAACAGCACACGCCATGAAAGGCGCAAATACAGGATGCGGAGAGTTTTATTTATCCCTATATCCTGCAAGTCAACCAGTATTTTGTGATCTTGACCGCAAAGGCATGCTTGCAGACTTAATGGACACAGGTGCAATTATCAGAAGCGCATTTTGCGGACCATGCTTTGGAGCAGGAGATACTCCAGCAAACAATACGCTTTCTATACGACACGCAACAAGAAACTTTCCTAACCGCGAAGGCTCCAAGCCGCAAAATGGTCAAATTGCTGCTGTTTGCCTTATGGATGCTCGCTCCATTGCAGCTACAGCTATAAATCAAGGAAAACTCACCAGCGCAGAGTATGTGGATGCCTTTAACAAAGAGCTGCCATTTGACTTTAAGGCTGACTATAACTTTGACGACAGCTCATATAAGGCTCGCGTGTATCGCGGCGTTGATGCTCCAAAAACAGACCATGAGCTGCGCTATGGTCCAAATATCAAAGATTGGCCAGAGCAGCCCGCGCTCTCAAAGCATATTTTGCTCAAAGTCTGCTCAAAGATTGAAGACGAGGTCACAACAACAGATGAGCTCATTCCATCAGGAGAAACATCATCTTATCGCTCAAATCCTTTGGGATTAGCTGAGTTTACACTTTCTCGCCGCGACCCTGAATATGTGAGCCGCGCAAAAGAGGTGGCAGCTCTGCAAAACGCCTGCAAAGACTCCTGCGTAAAGCAAGACGCCAGCAAAAATGCTAGCAAAGACGCCGCTCCTAAAGAAGTAACCCAAGTGCTTAACCAGCTAAAATCACTTGATAACTTCAAAAACATCGAGCTAGCAGACATAGAGATTGGCAGCTGCATTTATGCCAACAAGCCAGGAGATGGTTCTGCGCGCGAACAAGCAGCAAGCTGCCAACGCGTGCTTGGCGGTCTTGCAAATATAACGCGCGAATATGCCACAAAACGCTACAGGTCAAATTGCATAAATTGGGGCATGTTGCCATTTCACTACGATGGCAACCTTGACGTTTTGCATGTTGGTAGCTGGGTTTTTGTTCCAAATACCATGCAAGCCCTCAAGGACAATAAACTTGAAAACATCGAGGCTTGGGTCGTCAACGACGCAAACATCAACACCGCTGACACTACAGACGCCGCCGCCAGCAACAGCGCGCCCCCACAAGAAATAAAGCTCTTCATTACCGAGATGACCGCAGAAGAACGTGATATCATTAGCGCTGGTTGTTTAATCAACTACAATCGAGCAAAACGTCAATAGCCCCAAAAGGAGGCTCATTTAATGTATTGTAAACGCTGCGGCTCAAAGCTAGAGGACAACACGCTAGGCTGCCCTGTTTGTGGGCAGGCAATAGATGAGGATATCTACACCGACATAGATGATGACGATAGGTTTGAGCTGGGCGAACACCACATTCCAAACGATGATTTTGATTTTGAAAAAAAGCCTACAAGTAATGATAACTCGCAGATCAAAGAAGAAAAAATAAAAGATAAAAAAGAATCTACTACTCAAGAAACTGTCACAGAAGCTGCTTCAGAAATTACAGGCAAAATTCCTAAAATAAGTGCAAACGGAATAAATGCATCTGAGACCATACCTGCAAAAAACGATCAGGGCGTTCGTCAAGAATCTGAAGCAGAAATATCCGATATATTGCAAGCGCAACAAAATGCTAGCCAACTTAGCGCCTTACAAAAGCAAACTCAGCAAATTTTATACATGAAAAACCCAGCTCATCAGGGTTTGCTTAGTGCTCATAGGGGTTTGTTTTTTACTTTTATTGCCTTGATTATTATTGCCATATTTGCAAGCGCTGCGGCTTTGTACATTTTTAAGGACCAGGTGGAGCAGGCAAGCATTCCAAATTACACGATAAGCTATGAAACCAATGGTGGGAGCCGCATTGCATCGCAGGTGGTCAAGGACGGAACCATTGTGAGCGCGCCGCCAGATCCGACAATTTCTGGGCGCTATTTTGCTGGTTGGTTTAGCGATGCCAGCTGCCAAACGCAGGTCAAGTTTCCCTTGACTATCACAAGCGACATGACTTTATACGCAAAGTGGCTGCGCGACCAAAAGTCCGCACAGCAATCTCTAGAAAATGGCAGTTCAAATGGGGATGCCGCAAACAGCGGCAATGAAAACGCCAGCGGCGGTAACAATAGCAGTAGCGGCGGCAGTAATGATAGCAGCAGCAATAGTAATAATAACAGCGGCGGCAATAACTAATACCACGAGCAATTATATGGCGAACACCAGCAGAGCTTGCAGGTCAGCTAGCAAATGCGAGGCAATTGTTCGCCAACCAACATATCTAGAATGCGTTCAGAGCCAAAGGCAGTACGCAAGTAAACACGCGAAGTGCCTGTAGAGCATTCACAAACTTCTCCAATAATAGCAGCGTCTTTGCCGTACTTGTTTTTGCGCATGGCGCTAAGTGCAGCATCTGCAGCCTCGGGAGCGCAAACGCAGACCATTTTGCCCTCGTTTGCCACTTGAAACACATCAAATCCGAGCATTTCGCACGCTCCGCGCACTTCTGACTTTACAGGGACATTTGGCTCGTCAATATAGATGTCACAAGCAGACATTTGCGCAAACTCGTTTAGTGTGGAAGCTAGACCTCCCCTTGTTGGGTCTCTAAATGCATGAATGCTTTTAGCTGGGCATACATCTAGCACATCTGAAATCAAGTGGTTTAGAGGAGCAGCATCTGATTGTATTGTCGTAGAAAAAGAGAGCTCTTCTCTTTTAGAGATTATGGCAATACCGTGATCTCCAAGGGTTCCAGAAATGAGCACCTTGTCCCCTGACTTTATCTTGTTTCCAGATAATTCAACGCCCTCGCGAGCAATGCCAATTCCAGCGGTATTTATGTAGATGCCATCTGCTGCCCCGTGATTAACTACTTTGGTGTCTCCTGTTACTACCTCAACTTGGGCTTCGGCAGCGGTTTTTGCAATAGAGGCACAAATGCGCTCTAAGTTTTCTAGCGGATAGCCTTCTTCTAAAACAAAGGACACAGAAAGCCATTTTGGAGTAGCGCCACTGGTGGCAACATCGTTTACCGTGCCACACACAGCTAAATGACCAATGTCTCCTCCAGGAAAAAAGTGCGGGGTTATAACAAAGGTGTCGGTTGAAAAAGCAATGCGCTTGCCAGTCAAGCAAAGTGTGGCAGCATCGTCTCCGCTTTGCAAGTTTTTGCCAGCGTAAGCCTTGAAAAAGACCTGCTCGATGATGTCGCGCATCATAGTTCCGCCACTGCCATGAGCCATGGTAACGCATTTTTGAGATATATTATTTTCAGCCATAATTAACGCCTCTTATTTTTTGCCCTTAAATCAGCACACTGTCTTCTTGCGCCCCAAGCGCCCAAAGCTCGAAACAAACCGCCCAACCTGCCGCAACGCTACTGGGGTGTTCGCCATAAGCCAAACCACCAAAAACGCGCTGCAAACAGACGCCCCAAAGCAAAAGCTACTTTGAGAACCCCTGCGGCAAATCAAGATCATCGAGGTCATCCATAAAGCGACTCAAATCAATGCCGCCCATACCAGGAATCTTAATCTTTTTGCGCTTGCCTTTTTTATTCTTTTTGCCCATGCCCATTTGGTTAAATTGAGCCATCATTTTCTTTACCATTTTGCGAGTATCATTAAAACGCTTTACCAGCTGATTTACCTGCTGGACACTAGTGCCAGACCCCGCAGCAATTCTAGCTCTTCTAGAACCATTTAAAAGCGATGGCTTTTTTCTTTCTTCTAAGGTCATGGAGTTAATGATGGCCTCTGTTCTATCGAGTTCTCCCTCGTCAACTTGACCTCCTGCCAGCGCTTTACTCCCACCAGGGAGCGCAGAAACAAGTTTGCCCAAACCGCCCATTTTGCGAGTTTGACCAATAATCTGCAAAAAGTCATCAAAACCAAATTGAGCTTTTGCAAGGCGCTCAGCCTGCTCTTCTTCTATCTCTTGGTCTTGAACCTCAATGGCACGCTCAATAACGCTGACAACATCGCCCATGCCTAAAATGCGCTTTGCCATGCGGTCTGGATGAAACACCTCTAAAGAATCAGGCTTTTCACCAGCAGAAATAAACTTAATCGGCTTGCCTGTTACCTCGCGGATAGAAAGCGCGCCACCACCTCTTGCATCGCCGTCCATCTTAGACATGATAACGCCATCAAAATCTACCTGCTCAGCAAAGGAGGAGACAACATTAACAACGTCTTGACCTGTCATGGCGTCAACCACCATCAAGATCTCGTCAGGATTTACGGCGTCCCTAATGGCAACAGCCTCATCCATCATGTCTTGGTCAACATGGAGCCTACCTGCGGTATCAATGATTACCACATCGCGCAAATTGTCTATTGCATCTTGAACACCAGCTTGCGCAATTGCCACAGGATCTTTGCTATCATCACGATAAATGCGAACATCTTGTTCTTTGGCCAGCGCCTCTAGCTGGTCTTGTGCTGCAGGACGATACACATCGCAGGCAACCAAGAGCGGCTGATGCCCCGATTTTTTCAAGCGATACGCAAGCTTAGCAGCAGAAGTAGTCTTACCAGAACCTTGAAGACCAACAAGCATTATCACATTAGGAATACGCTCGCTAAAATGAATTTCTTCTGCCTTCTCTCCCAGCAAAGAAGTCAGCTCGTCCAAAACAATCTTGACAATGTTTTGACCTGGGGTCAAAGACTCCATGACCTGCGCGCTCATGCATTGCTCTTTAACGTTGCGGCAAAAACCTTTCACAACCTTAAAGTTAACGTCTGCCTCAAGAAGCGCTATGCGAATTTCGCGTATGCCAAGGTCAATGTCTTCTTCGCTCAGACGCCCCTTGCCGCGCAAACCGTCAAAAACGTCTTGAAGTTTATCAGATAAAGAATCAAACATATCTCTTCAAAAGCTCCTTTACACTTGCTAAATTTCTAGTTTTAATATGACGAACACCACACTTGCTGTATGGGCGAGGGTCGCACGCTCCTTGCTCAAACAGTCCTCGCTCCAAAAAAGCCCTGCTAAAGCAGGGTTTTTTGTCGCTGCGGAACTCGCCGGAGCGCACGCCCTCGCCCAATATATCACCTAGCTTTTTATACTATATTCTAGTGTGGTGTTCGCCATGAAAATTTTACCTATTGTCAAAGTCGCGCAGGTCTCCAAACAAAGCTTCTGCGTATTCGTGCTTATTAAAGGGCTGCAAGTCTTCTATGCCCTCGCCCACGCCAATGCGCAAAATAGGAAGCTGCAGCTCATAGCTTATGGCAAGGGCAATGCCGCCTTTAGCGCTGCCATCGAGCTTGGTCATGATGACGCCATCAATATCTAGCGCATTATGAAACTCGCGAGCCTGCTGCAGGCCATTTTGCCCAGTTGTTGCATCTATTACAAGCACGCAGCGCACTGCCATATTAGCACGTTTGCGCGTAACGTTTACCACCTTTTGCAGCTCGCGCATGAGCTCATCTGATGTGTGCAAGCGCCCGCTTGTATCTATTAGCAGCTCATCGGCATCAAGCTGCTCTCCGCGCTCGACTACATCATAGCAAACACTTGCAGGGTCTGCTCCGCGCTCGCGCTTTACCACCTCAACGCCAGAGCGCTGACCCCAAACATCTAGCTGCTCAATGGCTGCAGCTCTAAATGTGTCCGCGCTGCCAATCAAAACTTTTCTGCCCATATCGTGTGCTTGCTTGGCAAGTTTTCCCACGGTTGTGGTTTTTCCTGTGCCATTTACTCCAACAAATAGCACGCAAACGGGGTATTCGTCAAATAGATCGTCAATAAAGTATTCTTCTTCATCATCTGTGCTGCCATCTGTAATCTCGTTGCCGTCCTCGTCAATATCGACAAAGCCGCTGACCGATAGCTTATAGTCAACAAACATGTTGGCAATTGTCTCAGAAAGCAAATCTAGCACAGAATATGCATCGGGCAAAGCTTTTCTGCTTGCCTGTTCTTGCAGGTCAGAAACTATCTCTTCTGTGGCGCGCGCGCCAAGATCGCTTAATATGAGCGTTTCTTCCAAATTGTCCCAAAACTCTTCATCAAGCTTGGGACCTCGGCGCAACATAACGTTCATGCGCTCAGAAAAACGCTCTCTGCTTCTTCTTATTTTGTCACGAAAGCCCATGTAAATAGTCCTTTCAAGTTATTTTATAGCGACCGTGGTGTTCGCCACGCTCATAAGCTGGCGCACCACCAAAAAGCTAAACCGCTATTGCGCCCCAGAAAAGCTGTCCACGTTTTTGACTGGCGCGCTTTGCGCTTGACGGATTGCCTGGTCAAGGCGCTGGCTTACCAATTTTGAGACGCCGTCGTTTCTCATTGAGACTCCGTAGAGCAAATCTGCCATCTCCATGGTGCGCCTTTGGTGCGATATCATGATAAACTGCGTTGTTTTGCGCATCTCATCTAGATAGCTGAGCAGGCGGCGCAAATTGGTGTCATCGAGTGCGGCTTCTACCTCGTCAAGTATGTAGAACGGCGTTGCGCGCACCTTGTATGTTGCAAAAAGCAAAGCTAGCGCCACCAAAGATTGCTCGCCGCCAGACAAAAGCGACTGTTTGCGCAAAACCTTGCCGCGCGGCTGAGCATGCACAAGAACGCCGCTTTCTTCTGGATTTGACGGATCGAGGAGCTCCAAATGCCCTTTTCCACCAGGAAAGAGCACAGAAAATATCTCTTGGAAGTTCTCGTTTACCGCATTAAAGGTCTCGACAAAGCGGTTGCGCATTTTTCTATCTATTGCACTGACAATGCGTTTTAGAGCCTTGCGCGCGCCTTCTAGGTCATCTGTTTGCGTGGCTATAAAGTCGCGACGCTCCTTTAAGCTGCGATATTCTTCTATTGCCACAGAATTTATAGCACCCAAGTGCGCAATGCGGTTTCTTAGCTTGTCCGCTTTTTGTTCAAGCTCCACACGATTTTGCGGCTCTGGTATCTGAAGCGCAATGTCTAGGAGCACCCCATGTTTATCTGTAATGGCGCTGATTGCGTTTTCTACCTGCACCTCAAGCTTGCCTTTTTCAACGCGCACAGCTGCCAAATCTTCAGAAGCGCTATCGAGGGATTTTTGCTCTTTTGCTGCAGCTTTGCGAGCGTTTTCTATGGTAGTTCTTAAGTCCCCTTGACCTGCTTGTTCAAGCTGAGTTTGGTCGCGCAAAATTTCTGCTTGCTTTGTTAAGTCTTCATGAAGCTCACTAAAAATAGAGTGCAAGGGCTCTACGCGCAAGCGCAAAATTTCTAGGCTGCGCTCTGTATCATGAGAAACAGCAGATGAGCTCTTTAGATTTCTAGTTTCTTCTTTTAAAGACTCCAATTGCTTTGATAGGTGCAAAGACCTCTCGCGCACGGTAGCAAGCTCTACATTTGCGCTTGACACCTTGGTTGAAAAGGTGTTTTCCTCCTCAAACAAGTTCTCGCGCTTTTCTTGCAAAACCGCTAGCTCTTCTTCATATTGTTCTTTTTCTTGAGTGTAGCCTTTTATTTCTTCATCTAATTTGCCTGCTAGCTCCCGTGCCTCTGCGCTATCTTCAATGATTTTTTCTTTGCGGGCTTTGAGCTGCTGCTGCTCTTCAAGCAAAGAAGTAATATTTTGCTCAAGCCTGCCAATGTCTTTTCGCAAAGAATCAAGCTCGCCATTATTTTGCGCAATCTGCTGCTGGAGCTCAAATTCATCTGCTTGAGCTACAGATAGATTGTCTTCAGACTTAGAGACCTCCATCTCTGCATCTGCAAGGGCTGCCTCTACCTCTGGGGCACTCTCGCGCAAAACATTCATGCGGCGCTTGCGCCCAAGCACTCCTTCTGTATCTGTGAGCTGCGTTCCTATGGTAATCTTGCCATCAGGCCAAACAACCACGCCCTCTTCTGTTACAAAGCGCGAGCCAGTATCGTCTTTTTCTTGAGCCAAAACTGCCTCTGGAACGCTTCCTACAATATAGACATCTCCTAGCAAGTCTTGAGCAACTTGTTCATAAATGTCGTCATATTCGAGTATGTCTAGCAGGCGTTTGCCGACTTTTGAGAGTTTGCGTTGGTTGGGAGCTGGGACGACGGCTGCTTGGGCGGCGACGTCACCGTCAGAGCCCGCGTGGTGTTCGCCATCCCCTAAACCAGCCCCCCCAACGCCAGCTTCACCAACACTAGCATCAGCCCCGCTACCAGCGCCAACTCCAGCCCCAGCATTAGCCCCCAACGGCAAAAGCGCAATCTCTCCGCCAACAACATCAGACTCCAAAATGCGAGCCGCCAACTTTACGGCAGACTTTTTGTCCTTCATCATCAAGCCAAACAGGTCGCTGCCAAGGAGGTGTTCGACAAGCTTTTCATAGCGCTCAGAGGCGCTAAAAATCTCTGAAAGCGGAGCCAAGATGCCTTCGATTTCTTCTCGCTTGTCAAGTGCCCAAGTCAAAAGCGGACTGGTCTCGTCAAAAGCGCGGTCAATCTCTTCTAGGCCTTTGAGCTCTGCGCGCAAAGACGCCAAATTCTCGCGTTGTTCGTCAAGCTTTTTTCGCGCGTCATCTAGCAGGCGCAAGCGTTTTTCGATATCAGATTTTGCCAGCTTAGAGTTTCTGTTTAAAGTTGCAAGCTCAGCCTCGAGGTTTTCCATGCGAATGCGCCTGGCGCTAAGCGTGCTCTTTGTGGCATTTAGCGACTCATCAATCTGCTCTGTGCGCTTGATTAGCATGTCTTGCTGGGCATCTGCCGTGCTCAAAGTCTCGTTTGCCTTAAGACCGCGCATGCGAGCAGCCTCGATTGCCTTTTCACGCGAGCGGATAGAAGAATTGAGCTTTGATAGCTGCTCATCTGCTGATTTTCTTTGTTTGCGAACACCCTCGCATTGGTGCTGAAGCTCTAAAAGCTCAGAATGTAGCTGCTCGTGGCGCGCCGAACACTCCTTGCTCTCAAGCTCAAAATCTTTGAGCTGCTTTTGCGCCGTTGCAAGACGGCTGTCCGAGCGATGAATTGTTTGGCGCAGCTCAGATAAGCGAGAAACCATGTTTTTGCCTTTTTCTTCAAGCAATAACATGCCAGAATCAAGGCGCTGCAAAACCAGCTGGCTGCGTCTTCTTTGCTCTGCCAGATCCCCCACAAAAAGACCCTTTTCTTCAAGCAGACGCTGATCTTTTTCAAGCTCCTTATTTTTTTCTTCAAGCCTAAATTTTGCCATCTCTACAAGCGAGTCAGCCTCTTTTTCTTTAAGAGCAATGCCATCCCAAGAGCTTTGCAACTGGCGCAGGTCATCAACTGCCAAACTAAGGTCTGCCTCGCGCAACTCTTCAGATAAATGCTGGTGTTGCTGTGCCCTAGAAGCCTGACGCTTAAGGGGTCTAAGCTGCCTATCTATCTCTTTTGCAATGTCATAGACGCGGTCAAGTTCTGCATCCATCCCTTTGAGCTTGCGCTCCGCGCGGGTTTTGCGCATTTTATGCTTTAAGATACCAGCAGCCTCTTCAATCAAAACACGCTTGTCTTCTGGGCGCGCCTGCAAAACGCTTTGCAAAGAGCCCTGGCTGATAATAGAATGGGCATCGCGCCCCATGCCAGAATCGTTTAAGATGTCAAGCACATCCATGCGTCTAGCAGGGCTTCCGTTAATCAAATATTCGCTTTCTCCGCTGCGATACATGCGGCGCGTGATGACTACCTCTCTAAAATCGAGCGGCAAAGTGTTGTCTGAATTATCAAGAACTAAATCGACCTCTGCAAGACCTACGGCTTGGCGCGCAGAAGACCCAGCAAAAATGACGTCTTCCATAGAAGAGCCACGCAGCTGCTTAGCGCTTTGTTCGCCAAGCACCCACAAAACTGCATCTGAAATGTTGGATTTGCCCGAGCCATTAGGTCCTACCACAACACTAAGACCTGGCTCTAGCCGCAAAACCGAGCGGTCTGCAAAAGATTTGAAACCTTTTAAGACCAATGACTTAAGGTACACGCGTTTGCCCCTTGCAAATAGTTTTTTACATAAACTCTAAAATGATATCACAGCCAAAAGCCCAAAAACAACAAATGTGAACTTATAAAGCCATGACAAACAAAAAAAGCATAATGCATAATGGCGAACACCACACGCGCTTGCAAGGTTTGATTTAATTAATGGCGAACACCACGCTCGGAGCAAGCAAAAAGCTCCACGCAAAAATGCATGGAGCTTTTTGGTTTGCGCGTA
>CAVEKR010000023.1:0-11233 GCA_963616365.1 Bacteroidaceae bacterium | reverse complement strand
TCATGCCGCAAAATATATCGCAAAACACATTTAATGGCGAACACCCGTGTGCTTGCCAAAAAAATATAGATGGAAAACACCAAGGCGTTCGTCAAGACGCTGTAGAAAACGGGCAAGACGCCTGCCAAAGCGAGCAGGGCGTTCGCCAAAACGCCGTAGAAAACGAGCAGGGTGTTCGCCATGAAAACAATCAAGACGCCTGCCAAAATGCTGTAGAAAACAAGCAGGGTGTTCGCCAAGAAAATGAGCAAGAAGAACCAAAGACTAAGCTGATAAGCTATGCGATACCATGCTATAACAGCGCAGATTATATGGATAAATGCGTTGAATCTATTTTGGCGTGCAGGGCAAAAGACATTGAAATTATCATTGTCGACGATGGTTCTACTAAAGATAACACTTTTGAAAAGGCGCGTGCTTGGCAAAAAAAGTTCCCTGGGATAATCAAGGCGATTCATCAAAAAAATGGGGGGCATGGAGCTGCGGTAATGACGGGGCTTGAGAATGCGAGCGGTGAGTATTTTAAGGTCGTTGATAGCGATGATTGGCTTGATAATGATGCTCATTGCAAAATGCTTGAGGTTTTGCGCGCGCATTCAGGCAAAAATGCGCTCGATTTGCTGCTGGTAAACTATGTTTATGAGCACGCGGCTGATAATACAACAGAGGTCATGGATTATAAAAGCGCGCTGCCGCAGGACTGCGTTTTTAGGTGGGAGCAGGCAAAACATTGGAAATTGTCGCAATACATTTTAATGCACAGCGTAATTTATAGGACGCAAGTTTTGCGCGACTGTAAGCTTGACCTGCCGCATCACACCTTTTATGTCGACAATATTTTTGTTTATGTTCCGCTGCCTTTTTGCAAGCGTCTATATTATTTAGATGTTGATTTATATCGCTACTACATTGGCAGAGAGGACCAAAGCGTCAACGAATCGGTCATGATTGGTCGCATTGACCAGCAGCTTTGTATTACTCGTTGCATGATTGATGCGTATCATTTGCAACAAGATGTGCCAAGCATAAAGCTGCGCGAATACATGTATAATTATTTGGCAATGATGATGATGATTTGCACCGTTTTTTCTATGATGAGCGAGCGCGCAGACAAAGAAGAACTGCGCGATGGGATTTGGAAGTATTTAGAAGAACATGACAAAAGCGACTATAAAAAGATTAGACATGGCTTAAGGGGGCGTGTCTGTCATTTGCCTGGCAAGCTGGGAGATTCCATTACGCTTGCTGGGTATCATATTGCCCAGAAAGTTTTCAAGTTTAACTAGCTGGCTAGTTTAGCTGGCGTTTTAGGGCGCTTGGTTTAGCGGGTTGATTTGGGTGGCGAACACCTTGGTGGCTAGGCTGATTTGGGTGGCGAACACCTCGGCGGCTAAGCTGGCGTTTTAGTTAACGGGCTGAGGCGCTTAGTTTAATTGACGTACTAAACGCGTATTGAGCGAGCGCAATTCAAAAAGACATTAGGTGAAACATTATGTATGATAAATTACAAAAAATTATAGATGCCTATGTGGCATTAGAAAAAAAGCTGGCTGATCCTGCTATTATTGCAGATCAAAAGGAGTACACGCGCCTTGCAAAAGAGCATTCGGCGCAAAAAGAGATTGTCGAGGCAGCGCGCAAGTACGTGAATTTATGCGATCAGCTGCATAGCGCAAAAGAAGAGCTAAAGGCAGAAAGCGATCCAGATCTAAAAGAACTGGCAGCAGAAGAGATTTCTTCTTTAGAGCAGCAAATACCTAGTTTAGAAGATGACATTAAGGTCATGCTCTTGCCGCAAGATCCAAATGATGACAAAGATATTATTGTCGAAATTCGCGCAGGTGCAGGCGGAGATGAAGCTGCAATTTTTGCTGGCGATTTGTTCAAAATGTATCAGCACTATGCAGAAAGTCGCAATTGGAAGGTGCAGGTTTTTGATACTTCTCCAAGTGATCAAGGCGGATACAAAGAAATAGACTTCAAGGTTTTGGGCGACAAAGTTTATAGCGCCATGAAGTTTGAAAGTGGGACGCATCGCGTGCAGCGTGTTCCCAAAACAGAAAGTCAAGGGCGTATTCACACTTCTACAGCTACCGTTGCGGTTTTGCCGGAGGCAGATGATGTAGAAATTGATATCAAGCCAGAAGAGTTGCGCATAGATGTTTATCGCGCGGGAGGCCCTGGTGGGCAATGCGTAAACACCACTGATTCTGCTGTTCGCATAACGCATTTGCCAACGGGGTTGGTGGTGCAATCCCAAGATCAGAAATCGCAAATTCAAAACAGAGAAGCCGCCATGCAGGTATTGCGCGCGCGCCTATACGACAAGATGTTGCAAGAGCAGCAAGAAGAACTAGCAGGTCAGCGTCGCAGCCAAATTGGCCATGGCGACAGGAGCGAGAAAATTCGCACATATAATGGACCGCAAGACAGGGTAACAGATCATCGCATTGGATATAACGGCACCTACGCTGGCATTTTAGAGGGCGACAATCTTGGAGACTTGATTGAGAACTTGGCGGCTGCAGACCGTGCGGCTCGCTTGGAAGAAGCCACTGCGGCTGGAGATGTCGAGTAAATGCCAAAAGAGCAGACATGGACAATCAAGAGAGTTCTTGATTGGTGTGAAGAATATCTAAGGGCGCACGGAGACACAAACCCCAAGCTATCAGCGCAATGGCTGGTCTCTGATGCCACATCTCTTGCTCGCGTGGAGCTTTTCATGCATTTTGACAAGCCGTTAAGCACAGACGAGCGAGCACATCTGCGCGAGGCTCTAAAGCGCCGCGGAGCTGGGGAACCTTTGCAATATATCTCTGGAGAGGCGGCGTTTAGGCACATTGTCATAAAGGCAAACCGCGGCGTTTTGATACCGCGCCCCGAGACAGAACTGCTGGTGCAGCTTGTTCTTGATTATCTTGGCGAACACTTTGCTAGCTTTGACTTTCAACAAAAAGAGCGCGCTGCGTATACTGATGACAATAATAACGACAACGGCGATAGCAATAATGATGGCGATAATGGCGACAATAACGCTGGCAATGGTGGCAACGATAATGGCGAACACCCCACCCAGCAGCCGCCTGAACAAGAACAAGAGCAAGAACAAGAGCAAGAACAGGAAGAAGAGCGCCCACGCGTTTTAGAAATTGGCACTGGCTCTGGATGCATTGCGTGTTCTTTGGCAAAAGAGGCAGGTGCACATGTGCTTGCAACAGATATTTCTCCCAAGGCAGTTGAATGTGCGCGCAATAATGTTGAGCTGCTCAAACTAGATGATTTAGTAGAAGTCATAGAAACAGATTGCGCAGATAATATAGACGGCACTTTTGATGTTTTAGTAAGCAATCCACCTTATATTCCTCACGCAGAAATGCAAACCCTAAGCTATGAAGTTGCAGGTTTTGAGCCACATGTAGCACTTGATGGCGGTGCAGATGGGCTTGAGTTTTTTAGACGATTAGTAGATATTGCACCGCGTCTTTTAAAAAGAGGCGGTCTCTTTGCTTGCGAGCTTCACGAAACAACGCTTGAGCAAGCAGCATCTCTTCTTGAACAAGCAGGATTTTCCAACGTGCAAATAAGCAATGATTTAGCAGGTAAACAACGCTTTGTCAGCGCTATATTTTAGCAATAAACGCATGCTAAACTTTAGCGGAAAGCGCATACTAAAGCGCATACTGAGGATTTTAGAAAATCTAAGTCGGTAACACTTAGATTACTTGATGTCATAAGACTGTAATAATCGTCACCAAACGGATGCATATTTGATAACAACATGACACTAAAGACTTGCTATACTATTAATTGTTCGTAAGACAAGGCTGCAAGACCAAGAAGCTTAACTTGAACTTAGCAAAAAAGCTCAACTTAAGAAGAGGCTCTCAACTTAACAAAGAGTTTAACTTAAGAAGAAGCTTAGAAAAAAGCTCAAGAAACAAAAACCATAAGCCAAAAGTTTCAAAGCCAAACAGCCGCAAACTTTAGGAGGTTACCATGAGTAACGAAATTATGGGTTATGTAAACCCCTTCCGTGCAATTGATGAGTTTGAAAAGCGTCTGTTCAACACACCATTTGCAAGTTATGACAACAAAGGCGATGGACTGTTTCGCACAGACATCAAAGAAGACGCAGACGGTAATAAATATGTTCTAGCAGCAGATTTGCCAGGCTTTAAGAAAGAAGACATCAAGCTAGATGTTGATGGAGAGGTCTTGACAATTTCTGCAGAGCGCCACAACGAAGAAAAAGAGACTGACGAAAAAGGTCGTTTTGTTCGCCGTGAGCGCAGTTATGGCAAATATTCCCGTCAATTTGACATTAGTGCGATTGACCCAACAAAAATTGCAGCTTCTTATGAGGATGGCGTCTTGAAACTCGACATGCCTAAGAAAGAAGAGCTCGTCCCTAAAAAGCATCAAATTGCTATTCAATAGGACAAAACGGGCAAATAGCACAGACAAATAAATCTACACTACCTTTCTCTTTGAGGCGCTTAAACCAAGGCGCCTCTTTTTTTGCTTTTCTGTAGCATTTTTCTTACAAGATGCAAAAAAGCGCTATTATGAATGCATTATGCGCTAAGTTAGCTAGGTAGCTTAAAATGTTTAGCGTGCGTTTGGCATGATAAATATATAGAGCGCGTCGCACAAAGGTTAAGTAAGATAAGCAAAAAAGAAAGAGGCTTTTTAAGTGCCCGATTTTGATTTTATAAAACAGTATTTTGATTTTTTTGGACTAACATGGGGTGTGCTCATTATTATTGGTGTGGGCATTCTTATTTTTTTGCTGGTAGCTATTATTTTAGAGCATAGGACAAAGATTATTTTTCCAAACCGTTCAGAATCAGATGACGATGATTTTGAATTTGACTTTGGCTTTGATGATGACGACGAAGACGAAGACGAAGACGACAGTGATAATGAAGATACAGCCAAGGACAAAGATAGCGGCAAAAATTAAGACGACAAAGAAAATAATGTAGAGTTAAAGGCAAATGCAGCAATATAAACGATAAAGACAAAGATTGATATAAAAGCAAACAGAAATTTTAAAAGTAGAAACTTTAGGAAGGACATTTAGCTATGGAAAAGTACAAAATCAAAGTTAACCCACTTATAGCAGGTGCTATTGCCTGTGCTTTGGCTTTTATTTGTGTGCTCGGGCTTTGCGCGTGTTCGTCAGACAAAGATGCCATCAAGGGAGAATGGCAGGTCCAAGACACAGATGTAACTGTGGTCTTTACTGACACGCAATGGAAAATGGTTCAAAACACTTTTGATTACAGCGTTGATACTGACAACAAAACTATCTCTTACAGCGCAGATGGTTTGAGCGGTTCTGCAAGCTACGAGCTTTCTTCTGACAATAATCAGCTCACGCTAAAAGAAGATGATGGAGAGGGTGGGGTAAAGACCACCGTTTTTGTAAAGCTTTCAAGTGATACAAGCAAAGAACCAAGCGCTGGCGGCTCTGACTCCGATTCTGATTCTGAGCAATAAACAGTAGAGCTGGCGGTTTTTTGAATAGCAAGAAATTGTGAAGTGCTGTAGCAAAAGCAGATAACATAGTATAATGAGCAAACGCGTATTTTAAGTGCGTCGTGTAGGCTTGGGCGGCAACATGTCCCGAACCTGGTCAGGTCTGGAAGGAAGCAGCCATAAGGGGCCACTGTTGGGCGCCCAGGTCTACAAGGCGCACTTATTTTTTTGTGAACTTGCTTTGCAAAATCGCTGGTGCGAGATTGCTATCGCGGCGGCGCTTTTGCAAGCTTATTTTTTGCGGGCGCTTTTTGCGAGCCTCTTTTTATACGGGTGTTCGCCATGAATTACAAAGGTGGGCATCAAGCTTACAAGGGTGTTCGCCAAGATTTTTTTATAGGGTATTATAAGGAGTTTTAGCTGCATGGATATACTCCAGTTTCTTATTGATTTGCTGCGAGATCCTCGGACATTTATTGCTCAATGGATTGTTGATTTTGGTCCTGTTTGGGTTTATACTCCGCTTTTCATCATAGTTTTTATTGAGACTGGTCTGGTTGTTACGCCGTTTTTGCCAGGCGATTCCCTGCTGTTTTGTGCAGGCATTTTTGCTGCGGACGGCGGCGGACTTAATATTTTTGTTCTTATAATTTTGATGAGTATTGCAGCTATTTTGGGCAATACTTCAAATTATTGGATAGGCAGAAAAATTGGAGAAGCCATTGTCAGAAGCGGCAAGGTCAAGGCTTTATCTGAAGAAAACTTGCATAAGTCTCAGCGCTTTTTTGATAAATACGGCTCTCTAGCAGTGTTTTTGACGCGCTTTTTTCCCATTATCCGCACGATAGCGCCTTTTGTGGCAGGTATGGGAGAGATGAGTTTTCCGCGCTTTACGTTTTTTAATGTGCTGGGCGGCATTGTGTGGGTGTCGCTGTTTAGCCTGCTAGGCTACTTTTTTGGCGGCGTTCCATTTGTAGAAGAACACTTTGAGCTTGTGATTGTTGGAATCGTTATTATTTCGCTCATACCTATTATTGCAGGCGCAATTAAAGCTAAACTTTCGAGCAGCAAGAAAAAGAAGGCGGCGCAGACAGCGTCCACAGAGCAAAATGTACAAGCAATATCAAGCGAGCAGGCAGACCCAAGAAAAGGAAGTGAATAATGGCAGTTTCTTTGTATAGAAAATACAGACCTGAAGTTTTTGCCGACGTAGTAGGGCAGGAACATATAGAAAAAACGCTGGTCAACGCCATTAACACTGGCTCGCTTGCACATGCGTATTTGTTTTGCGGACCGCGCGGAACAGGCAAGACCACAACGGCGCGCCTTCTTGCAAAGGCGCTTTTGTGCGAGGACGTCAAAGACGGTCAGCCTTGTGGCGCTTGCGAGGCGTGTAAGCAAATTTCTGCTGGTACACATGCTGATGTTTATGAACTTGACGCAGCAAGCCGCACGGGCGTAGAAAACGTCAGAGAAGAAATTATCGCGCGCGTGCAATTTGCTCCTATCCAAGGAAAATACAAGGTATACATCATCGACGAGGTCCACATGCTCTCAACGGCAGCCTTTAATGCGCTGCTCAAGACATTAGAAGAGCCGCCCGAGCACGTGATTTTTGTCCTGTGCACGACAGACCCGCAAAAGGTGCCAGACACCATTCAATCTAGGTGCCAGCGCTTTGATTTTCGCAGGTTATCCACTGATGAAATTACCAAATATTTGCAGCGCATTTGTGATGGCGAACACTTCAACGCCCAAAAAGAGGCGCTTGAATACATCGCCGCGCAATCTGATGGCGGAATGCGCGATGCCACAACAACGCTTGAGCAGGTGGCAACATCTGCGGGCAGCGAGATTACCCTTGAGGCAGCGCAAAGCCAGCTCATGCGCACTAGCACTGACCAGCTTTTTAAGCTCGGAGATTCTTTGGCTGCCGCAGATGTGGCAGCGTGCTTTTTGCAGCTCAACGACCTAATACTTTCTGGTGCGGATTTGTTGCAGTTTTCCCAAGACCTAGCTCAGCACGTGCGCAATTTGTACTTGCTGAGTTTTGTGGATGGCGAACAAGCTGCAGACGTTATTAGCTGCTTAAGTGCGGATTTGCCGCGATACCAGGCGCAAGCTGCGCTTTTTGGCAGCGAATATCTGGCGTATGCGCTTGAAGTTTGCGGCGAACTAGAACACGAGCTAAAAAACAGCCTGAACGGTCGCCTTGACACGGAGCTTGCGCTGCTCAAAATTTGCCATCCGCAAAACGTGGAGAGCCTGCAAGCCGTCATGGCGCGCCTCGATAAGCTAGAAAAACAGCTGAGTGGCGTGTCGCAGTTGAATAGTACGGTACAGATAGACAGTGCGCAACAGATGGGTGGCACAGCACAGATGGGTGGCACGGCAATTCAATCGCCAGATGCTCAAGTGCAACAAGAGAAAGTTTCAGCGGCTGTGCAAAAAAATAATGGCGAACACCCCAGTGGGGCTGAGCAGCCATTACAAGCACAAGATGAGCATGGCGAACACCCTGCCAAAAATCAGCAGGAAAAAGAGTCAGCGCAAGAAAAAGCCGCAGCAGAAGTAGCAAAAGATTCATCGCAGGCACAAAAAACGCAGCAAGAACAAGTTGCTCCACAAGAACACGCTGCGCAAGCAAGTCAAAACTCAGCAGCAGCTAATATATCAAGCGCACGCCTGACAGCTGCAGTAGTTGCAGAAATCAAAGAAAAAGATGCTTCTGTAGCTGGTATGCTTTTTAGTGTGAAGATTTCTGATGCTGGCAATGACAACTATACGTTTACCTTCCCCCCAGATAGCTCCTTTGTTATGAAGTTGGCATCTCAAAATGAAGCCCTTGCTGTTATCGAAGAAGCCTTACGTTCTATTGTTGGAAAAAATGCTCACGTCTCTTTTGTGATGGATGATAAAGGTAGCAGCGGAGCCGCCAGTACAAGTGGGGCGGCTGGTACAGGTGGAGCAGCTAATACAAGCGCAAGCGGCGCTACAAATACTGCAAGTGGAGTGGCAACTGCTGCTTCTAGCGGCAGTAATAGTAATGCCGCTTTTGACGCATCCGCATTTGCAGACAATCCTGCAGACAGCTATATGGATGAATACGCAGACAGCTATTTAGATGAATCTGCTTACGATGACTTTGTTCCACAAGATGACGACTGTCCTCTTCCAAGCGATGAATTTGACTTACAAAGCGGGCAAAGCCAAAGCGGGCGGGGTGTTCGCCAAGATGATGAATACATTCCACCAGCTGATGATATGCAAGGTTCAAGTTTTGATTCAAGCGGTATTCCAGATTTTGGAGACAGTTTTTCTCAAAATGAGCATATTCACAAACAGATTGATGCAAAAACCGAGCAGGATTTAAATCAAGTTTTGTCTGCTTTTGGACAAGGGACGCTTTTTGAAGAAATAGATTCAGATGACGGCGACGAGCAGCAAAAATAAGCTAAAATTTATACGGTAATTTCCATAAGGTAAAGGAGAAAAATCATGGGAATGAATCCACAGGCAATGTTAAAGCAAGCAAAGAAAATGCAAAAACAGATGGAGGAGGCGCAGGCAAAGGCTGCCGAACAGGTGGTCGAAGCAAGCGCAGGCGGCGGCATGGTTGTGGCGCACATTACTGGTGGGCTGCAGGTCAAAGATATTACCATTGACAAAGAGGCGCTTGACCCAGATGACGTTGAAATGTTGCAGGATATGATTGTCGCTGCGATAAATCAAGGTCTTGAAGATGCGCAATCTATGGTAAATGACGAGCTTGGCTCTATAACCAGCGGGCTTAACATACCAGGTCTATTTTAAGATTCTGTTCAAAGAATATAAAGCGCCACAAGGTAAGGGTATAAGCAGAGCAAGAATATAGGCGAGGCAAAGAATATAGATGAAGCAAGCAGCAGCCATACAACGTGCACTTGAAGAGCTCGAGCGAATGCCAGGCGTGGGTCCTAAATCGGCGCAGCGCATTCTAAATTGGCTGCTCATGGGCGATGAATCTTCTGCCAAGCGCTTGGGAGAGGCCATTATAGAGGTCAAGCAGGCAATTCATATGTGCCCCAAGTGCCACAATTTTGCGCAAGAAGAAACTTGCGAGGTCTGTCGCGACGTTAAGCGAGATATGAGCAAAATTTGTGTGGTTGCAGAGCCGCGCGACATAGAAGCCATCGAGCGCACGGGCGTTTATCAGGGGCTTTATCATGTGCTTGGCGGGGTCATTGACCCGATGGCTGGAATTTTGCCAGAAGATCTATACATTTCAGACCTAATGGCACGCTTGGGCAGCGAAGACATAGTAGAGGTAGTGCTTGCGACAAACCCAAATGTCGAAGGCGAGACAACGGCAAGCTACATCGCGCGCATGATTAAGCCACTAGAAATCACTGTTACACGCCTTGCAAGCGGACTGCCCGTCGGTGGCGAACTCGAATACGCTGACGAGGTAACCTTGGGGCGTGCCATTGAGTCTCGCCAAGAAATCTAGAGCAAGCCATGCAAGCTACCAAGTCTAAGGCAGTCAAGCAAGTTGCCAAGTCTGAGGCAGCCGCGTCTAAGGCGGCTAGGCTTAAGGTAGCAGCGTCTAAGGCGGCTAGGCATAAGGCAGCCAAGCAAGTTGTCAAGCACGTACTTTTGCCATGTGTTATTTGTCTAGCGCTTGCATTTGCGTTTGAAGTCTTCTTTTTCAACTTCCAATTTTGGAACACGCTGGGGGTTAGCCCCATAGAGGTCTCTTCAGAAAATGCCCAGCTTGAGAGCGGCGTGGGCGCTATAAATACTCAAGGTGGCGAACACCACAATCAGCTAGAAACAAGCACTTCAAGCACTCAAAACACACAAGGAAACTCTCAAAGTGCACAAATAGATACGCAGGGCACAGATACTTCAAGCGCTCAGGGCACAGAAATACAGCAAGGCATCTTAAGTCAAAATGGCGATATGTTTTCTACTAGCATGTATGTTGAACTAGATTCAGATTTAAAGCAGCAAGAAGCCATACATAACCCAGAGCGTAAGCAACTTATTACCAAAGATAAGGCGCTTGATGTCGGAATATACACTAGAGCGCAAAATGCAAGTTCAGTGCTAGAAGATGATGATATAGCAAAAGAAGAAGCTTCTCCTAATAAGCGCTGCTTTACTTTTTCTATTGATAACACCCAAACTGACCTGCAAACTTTATGGCTTTCTTATTCTACAGAAGAACAAATTTCTTTAGAAATTGAACTACGGGACGGAGGTCATGCTCTTTATCAAAGCCAAGGCACAATAGGGCTGGGACGGACTTCTGGCACAGCAAATACCACAAATGGACAGCTCATTTGCTTGCATCCAGTTGGCAAGGCAAGCTCTGTTCGCATCTATGTTGATGCAATGCGGTCATATTCACTTAACATGGCATTTAATAAACCAGCTACGCTCAGCATAGACCCAGGTCGCACCTTTGCTTTTGCTTTTGCGTTCCTGCTCATTTTTGCTCTGCGCCCAAGATCAGATTTTCGCCTAAAATCGGGTTCATATCAAAAATCAAGCCTGCGCCTAAATTCGTGCTCGCGCCAAAAATCAGGCTCGCGCTTTTCTAATTTGTGCCAAAAATCAAATTCGTGCCAAAACTCGGGCTCGCGCTTCTCAAATACGCGCCAAAAAACAGGCTCGCGTTTTTCAAACTTGCGCCCCCTAAATTCACATCCAATAAGCTTGCGTTCTATCCCCGCAAAGCGAGAGCATTATTTTATTCTTGGTGCTGCTG
>CAVEKR010000022.1:0-11289 GCA_963616365.1 Bacteroidaceae bacterium | reverse complement strand
TCGGCTTTTTAAGATAGTGCCTTTTAGACGAACGCGCGGGAATGCCAAAGTATAAGAGGATGTTAAAACAGCCTCTTGAATATAATATTTATCAGGAAATTCCTGCAGCAAAGCTTCTTTAAAACGTGCATAATCGCTGCGTGGCATATTTATGTCTACATCATCATCCCAAGGAATAAAACCTTGATGGCGCGTGGCTCCAAGGCATGTTCCACCGCCAAGCGTATAGGCAATGTCGTGTTTTTTGCAACAGGCATCAATATCGGCAAGCATTCCTGCAAGGACGCGTTGCAAGCTAGTAAGGTGTTCGCCAATAAGCTCTATATTGTCTTTGCTTTTTGCAATATGTTTAAATGTTTCAACAGTAGAAATCTTCATGGTCTTTATACACGCAAACGCGAGTTTTAGTTATACAGCTTTTAAGTCTACAGGACGCGAGCTTTCAACCGCATGCGCAGGCTTCCAGCCGCACAAACGCGAACTGTCGATTTTGCAGCCCCCCACGCAAGCGCGGGCTTTCAACCCTATCAATCGCAACCACAAGCTACAAATCGGCACGCATCGGCGTTATGCTCCAAGTATTCCAAACCTTATCCCAGTTATAGTTGCCACTATCAATATTAAGAAAGTCCTTATAAGAAGTTACGTTTCCGTCATCAAGGCTGTGTTTAACCCCATCTTTGGTATAACTCAAATAAGGCAGATACTTTGAGGAGTATTCAAAGCTTCTATTTGTGTCTATGTATTTCCACAGCTCATATGCCTTGCGTTTTGTTTGAGCGTCATCGCCAAGCAAGCCTGTGTGCGAGGTGGAATCTGCTGGAATTTTATAATTGATAGTTGGCCAGTATTCTACAGACTGAATGCAAGGTAAAAGCGCTGCTCTATAATATGCCCATGCCAAATAACCAGCTTGTTCATTCTGCTCTTGTTGACTGTTCGTGCCTGCACTAATCGAAAACTCAGTTAGTCGCACGCAGCGCAGCTGCCCATTAAATTTAGCAATGCTATTTTCAAGATATTTTTGGACAATCTCTAAGTTGCCTATAGTTAAATGACCGCTGGTCATATAATCAGAATTCATGTAACCTGATCGCTCGCCTTCAAGTTCTTGGTTAAGCACGTCAGTGCCATTAATAGCATTATAGATATAAGGATGCAAAGATAGACCCCAATCATAGTCTCCGCGCACTTTTTCATGTGTGAATAACCAGTCTAGCTGGTCTTTTGGCGCATAAGAATCATAACCATAATTGTACTCATTAAACTTGCTTGTGACACAAGAAGATTCTGCCCATTCATTAGTAAAAGATACGCTAACTGTCAAATTGCTATTATGCTTTTTAACTGCTAAGTTGGCAAGACGCAGGTTGCGAGAAATTTCTTCCATATAAGTATCAAGCGATAGAGTTTCATAAACTACTTTGCCGTCTGAATCATAGTGCCAAGAAGCAATGTGTTGCCAAGCAAATGCCCAGTCAATTTCGTTTCCTATTACAAAATTGTGCACAAGTCCTTGTTCTGCATTTTGACTATAGCGCTGAGCAAAAAACTCTACGACTGCCAAGAAATATTTTTCTCCTATTTGCGTCGATGTATTATATCCAATGGCTTCTCCAGACCAAAAATCTCCAGTAGGCGGAAATCCTTCTTCTCCAACATAACTTAGAGCCTGCGGATAGCTTTTCCAGTTTCCCCATTCCTTGTAACATAACAAGATAACCTGCACATTTATCCCATATTTATTATAGTTTTTAATGATTTTGTCGTAGCGCTCAAGCCTATTTGTCTTGAAATGATAATCGACCCCTTCAAAATTAAACGTTGTTGTATTTTTGTAGAGGCTTTGATCAACTGGAGAGCCATCGGCGTTTTCATTTTTAACAAGCAATGCCCCTAAATCAATTGTTACATTTGTCCAGCCAGCACCTAAATCATTAATAATGTCAGGTGTTGTTGCAGTAGTACTGCTGTGCGTGCTCGAAGCACCCTTTTTACTTTGCTTAGGATTTATTATTGCTGTATTTGGCGCATCCACATTAGTCGCATAGACTGGACCTGCCAAAATCGTACCGTTTTGTTCGACATAGTATTTAGAATACAAATAATCATGACCGCTATCTGAGCGGCGCGGCGCTTTTATAATCTGAGTACTACCGCATTGATACGTACCCACAACATCGCCATCACTGCCCTTGCCTACCACGCCTTTTAAGGGGTCAGCCTCTAAATAATGATTGGCCTCATAGCGCAAAACATTGGCAGTGCCCGTACTTCCGACATTAAAAATTGCAACGTCTATATTATCATCGTGAGCGCTCACTACAACAGAGCCGCTAGTTTGCAAAAAAACTGAACTTGTTGTAACCGAACTATCTGCAACAACAGTTTCGCTCTGATCCACAATGCTGGCGCTTTCTTCTTTATCTGTGCTGCCAGTTGCCCCAGATGAGCTAGAAGTGCTAATCGCTGGCGTAGACGTGGAATTTCCAGTCGTTTTTAGATCCAGGCTTGCAGCGCCAAGACCGATATTTACCACGAGAATCAAATCCAGCATTACAAATAATGCAACTCCCACAATGAGCAATGTGCGTTTTAAAGTATTCATTTTCTTGTAATCAAAGCCTTTCTGTAGCTTTTTCAGTATGGCGAACACCCTGGTGGCTTCGCGCCTTTATTTTGGCGTACTGTCTTACTGGTGTTGGCGTTTTTTATGGCGAACACCCCACTGATGTTGACGCGCCGCTAATGTTAACGTTTTGCAATGGCGAACACCTCGGTGGAGTGCCAACCCCAGCGCGCCGCCATATCAGTTAGCCTTCGTTTTACCCTAAAGATTTTACCTTAAGATTTTTGTCTGCATCATTAAGATGCATCAATAAGACTAAAAAGATGCTCTTCTACACGTTTTGTACAAGTACACTCCTTATGAATGGTAATGTTTTTATCAATAAAGCGCTTATATGCTGCAAAATCAAAATCATCACGCTCAATAGCAGCGATAATTTTTTGCGCATTTGGACTAAACAGCGTTGGAACGTCGTGTTCGATATCAATATAGAGCTGCAAATTTTTGCGATATTGCTGCCAATCATAAGAGTACAAAAACACAGGTAGCTCTAGCAGTCCTGCCTCATATATGACAGTGGAATAATCGCTGATAACATAATCTGCAATATAGAGCATGTCAAATTTTGAATCATAGCCCTGCAAAACACGATTGTCATCAATTACTAGACTGCTTACAGGATGTCGCTTAAAAATAAGGTTATAGCGCGAAAAATCGATGCTCTTAACAAGGGCACTAACAGCGCGTTTTTCTGCTTCGGTACAAGTTTTTCCATCACTTGCACGGCGAAAAGTCGGGCAATACACAATATTTTTCTTGCCGCAAACCTCAGGATTAAGTTCAGGAAACGTCTCAAAAATCTCTGCGCTGCGTAAAGTGCGTTCGTCATTATCAATAAGCAGGTCAACGCGGGGCAGCGCAGCTTCATACATCTTGGAGCGCTCTGCATTAAACCCTGCAGAAATGTCATCGACAAAAGAATACGACGAACACAAAATAGAAGTATAGCCCTCGTGCATGTGCATGAGCTTTGCAGTTTTTGAGCTGTGGCCGCCTGGCGTGTCAAGTGCCGTGTAGCCAAACTTTTTCATGTTGCCCAGCGCGTGCCACATCTGCAGCACTGGCACTTTAATGCGAAAATTAAGCAGACTCACCACAATGCAATACGAATCCAGCACCACAGCACTTGAAGTGGCAATATAATAGACCTGTTTAAACATGTGGGGCACATAGCTTATCCCTTGTATTTTTTTAGCGAACACCACGCAGGTATAATCTGGGTGATTTTTTTCGATGCATGTTTTTAGCAGAGAAAAATCTATTGGTGTGCTATTGCTTTGCCTGCTAAACATAGCTATCTGCTTATGTTTTGGAAAGATGCGGCAAATGTTATACCACAAAACTAAAATTCCCGTTGCTATTTTGATACATATTGTCTTCATGTTTTTTAAAGCTCGTTGACTTTACGCCTATAGCCCTTCTAAGCTGCACTTAAAGCCCGTTGACCTTTCTAGACAGCCTATGAAACCAATAAGTAGGACCTGGGAGCCACGAGAATTTTACCAATAAGGCGCGCACACGTTGAACCAAAGTTTTGCGTCCTACGAGTTTGTCTAGATAGCTTGCCTCAGGTCTAGCAAAAAGATAATCCTGCTCGCCCTTATTAAGCAAATAAATAAGCTCTAAGCTGCTACCTTTTTGCAAAGGGAAAAAGCGAGAAATATCGCCAAGCAGATTATCTATGTATCCGCTTTTAAGCAGGTTTATCATTTGTTCAAATTGCTCGTGAGTTTCTTGTTTATCAAGGTCTGCTACCATGCAAGAAGCTGCATAATAGCAAAAAGTTCCATCCATCAAATCTGCTTTATCATTATCTTTAATGACTTTTTGGACACCCTGCAAACATGGCAAAAGTGTGTTTTCTAGCTCTACATCTGCAGGAGGAATCATGACAGATGGCACTTTTGGATTGCGGCGCAAATCTGTAGCTGTGCTTTTGCAAGCAAACTCAATGTTTTTTGCATTTAGAGCAAGGTTTGCAAAAAGAAAACGCCCTTCGTCTCTAAAAAGATTGTCTTTGAAGAGGGCGTTGAAATCCTGACCGCTTTGCCGTGCGGGTTGTTTATTCAAACTCGTGGGATGTTCGCCCTGCTCTAGAGCCTGTTCACCCAAGCTCGCGGGGGGCACGCCATGCTTAGCGCCCAACTCTTCAAATCGATTTTTCAAGTCCTGCAAGACTCTTTCAAGCAGAGAACGCCTTACTGCTACATTGCTGAGTCGCCCATCAAAGCAATCAAAGAGCACGCGCAATGCATCGTCAGAGCACATCAAACCACTGCGTTTATCTGCGCTCATGTTTGCGCCAAAACAAATAAGCTCCGCCTTTGTTTTTGCGAGCGTGTCCATCACGTGCAGCAACGATTTTTTAGAGGCAGCTTTTGTGTCATGAGCAATAAAATAGACCCACTCAGCTGCTGTATCTTGCGCTAGGCTATAGGCGCTTTTGTTGTGATAGCTAACGCGCGCATCACGAGTGGCAATTTTGTCAAGAAACATCTTTGTGCCATCGGTACTGGGGTGTTCGTCCTGCCACAAAACCTGCAGCTCACACACGTTAGGCTTTAGCCAGCCCTCCAAGCACTCATATACATAGGCGCACCTATTGTGCCCATGCGCCACAATGCTCAAAGCTGGATTGGTACACGCTTGACGTCGCTTGATTTTCTCGTTTTGCCTGCCCGTCATCTCTAGATAAAAGCGCACGTGGTCATGGTTAAGGTGAGGGTTTCTTGTAATGTCGTGCTTTTTAAAGCGCATCATCTCTGCTGCCATGCGAGCGTAAAGCTGCTCGTCAAAAGCGTCAAAGTCCATGCCGTTTAGGATGCTTTGGTAGTAATAAAAGGTGCGCTTGGCAATAATCATGCGAATATATTTATCAGAAATTGGAATATTGTCGCGCAAATCCAAGATCTCATCTGTTCTATCCAGCGGTATTTGCCAATTTTTCAGGTAAGAAGAAGCGTTCTCGTTCGTGCGACGATAATAATAAAAAGGTCGCGGATTCCAAACAATTGTTTGCGCCCGACAAAGCGTTGCAAACAAAAACGGATTATCCACCCAACCAGCGCCTTTAGCCTCAGTAAACTTGATGTTGTGCTTTTCAAGAAAACTTTTTTTATAAATGCAGCTCCAAATACTTGGATGGTTCATAAAAACAGTTGGGATATCTTTTGCCTTTACCACGCGTTTTTCTTTTGGGAGCCCAATGCCAAGCAGGTCGCGCTCGATAATGTGAGTAGGGTGGTTTTTGTCGCCATCGTAGAGCTGGTAAAATGATGATTTTACTATGTCTGCCCAAGCGCTGTCTGTGCTGCTAGCGTTGCTAACTTGAGCGTCTTTTGTGAGCTGCGCGTCTTGGCTATTGGAAACGCTGCTGCCATTAGGGTGTTCGCCATTATTGGACTGCGCTTTATCAAGCTGCGCGTCCTCATAAAGGCAGGCAAACATGTTTTCAGGAACAAAATCATCAGGCTCCAAAATGCCGATGTATTGACCTTTAGCTGCTGCAATGCCAGTGTTCATGGCGCATCCATATCCGCCGTTTTCTTTGTCAATAACAACAAAGCGACCATCTTGAGCAGCAAATTCTTGCATAATAGCAAGCGAGCCGTCCGTCGAGCCGTCGTTTACGCAGATTATCTCGATATTAGATAATGTTTGAACGCGCAGCGACTCGAGCGCGCTTTTCAAATAAGTTTCCGCATTATAAATGGGAACTATAATTGAAACTGCTGGTTTATTTGGCATTTTGTATTATTTATCCTTATATCTTTTGGTTCTTGCGTTTTGGCATTTGAGCTTTTAGCGCGTCATTAAGCTGGACGCCTCAAGCTTTCATTAAGTATAGGCTGCACCAAAGCTGCACTAAACATAGATTGCGCCAAACGCCGTGTTTGTAGTTTTTCTCTAATTTGGACGTAAGCAACTATTTTAGTGCTTTTATGGGTGAAAATAGAGATAAACCATGACAGATATAAAAAAGACAGAAGATAAACAAGCGGCTTTTAGCAGCAAGCATGAAGGTGGCGAACACCCCACTGGTGGCGAACACTCTCACGCCATGCTCAAGCCCAAACCAAGCACGCCCAAAAGAATTGTTGGCACTGTTATAGGGGTGTTCGTCGTTATTTTAATAATAACAGGCGTTTCTGTGGCTATTAGCAGTAGCAATATTTATAAGCAAGCAAAATCAATCAACAGCAATTTTACGCGCCTTGCAGTGCATGCTGGTCTTGGCAATAAAGATGGGGCTTTGAGCTGCAGTGCAGACATAAAGAAAAATGTTGACACAATAAATGCCGAGCTAAACAGCCCTACTTGGATTTTTTTGAGTTATTGGCCATTTATTGGAGAGATGGTTACAAAAGCTCAAGATTTGAGCCAAGCTGGAAGTCTTGCCTGCTCTGAGGTGCTCGAACCTTATATTCAAGCTTTTCCAGAAGACGCTTTGATTGATATTGCCTTATCTGGCAAGCTGCTTAGTTCGCAAACTTTGCAAACTCTAATTACTCCCCTATCAAGCTGCAAAGATGGCTTACAGCATCTGTCGGATAGCCTAAATAGAATAGACGATTTTTCTTTTATGGGCACAGGGGCTGTTTATAGCACAAAAGTTTCTAGCCCTGTTCAAAGCGAGAACGCAACGCTGCAGGCAGCAGAAGAAGCAACGGAGACGCCAGCAACAACGGAGGCGGCGGGTATAACGGCGTCGTCAACAGAGACAGCGGCGAACACAACGACGGCACAAGCGGAGGCTGGATTGACAGAAGCGACACATGCGACAGAAGCAACGTCCGCAACAACGGCAACCTCGACAGCGGCGACCGCCTCAGCAACAACACAAGCAACAGAATCAGAAGCAGAGCCAGCAAAAACAACAACGCAAACCATATCTTTGAGCGTCAACGACATTTTTAATTGCGCCAAATGGGCTGCAAGCACGCTCTCCTACATTGCGCAAGATAGCAGCACTTATGCAGACATGCTGCCAGAGCTTCTTGGAGAAAACGGCAAGAGAACTTACTTATTGCTTGCGCAACAAAATTCCGAGGTGCGCTCCACTGGAGGCTTTTGGGGTTCTGCTGGCATAGTCACTGTAAAAAACGGCAAGATTAAGCTGGGAAAGTTCGTGAGCGGCGCGCATTATGCTGACTACCCAGAACCTGACAAAAATATTCCAGAAACAGAAGAAGAAAAGGAGCTTTTTGGCTCGCGCATATGTTTTATTCCAGCAGATACAAACTTTATTCCCGATTTTCCTTCTGCAGTCAAGCGCTACAAAGAAATGTGGACAAATGCAGGCAGGCAAGACGTAGACGGGGTGATTGCTCTTGACCCCGTCTTTTTAGAAGACATTTTGTCACTTACTGGTGGCATTACTACCAGCAAAAACATAGTGGTTGATGGAAATAATGCTGCGCAATTGCTCGAACACGATGTCTACTATAAGCTCTCAATCAATGAGCAAGACAAGTTTTTTGCCGAGGTTGCAAAAGGAGCGTTTGATAAGTTGACCAGTTCAATGACCTCGATAGATCCGCTTTGCGCCTGCAATGTTTTGCGCAACTCTTTTGATGAGCGCCGCTTGCAAGTTTGGATGAAAAACGAAAACGAAGAGCAGCTGATAGAAGCACTTGGCTGTTCTGGCGCATTATCTAAAAATGAGACAACCCAGACACTGGGCGTTTACTTTAATAATAGCTCGTATTCTAAGTTGAGTTGGTGGCTAAAATCTGACACGCAAATTCTTTCTAGCTCTAAAAACGCAGATGGAAGCTATAATTACCAGATAAAAACTGTCATGGCGAACACCCTGACAAAAAAAGAGGAACAAGAACTTCCAGCTTATGTGGCATCAAGCAATAAAACTGGCGCGTGCCCAAATAAGGGCAGCATGTGCGTTTGGACTTATCTTTATGCTCCATATGGAGGGCAGATTAAGAACATGCGCAGCGACGCTCGCATTTGTAGTCAAGAAATAATTGACAGCGAAGTCGTTGATGGTAAAGTTGATGGAACAATGCGCCGTTCAACTTGGAATGGCTTTGAGGTATATTATGCTCCCGTGCAGCTAGAAGCTGGCGAAGTTGCAAGTTTTACCTATACCGTTACAACCACTGTTCCACTTGAAAAAGATGCTTCAAGTGCTAAGCTAGATAAACTAGAAATTGATGTGACACCGCTGGGGCAACGCTAGATTGCAGTGGGGTGTTCGCCAAAGAAGATGGTTAAATAAAAGGAGATTTTATGCCATCAGAAAAAATAGTGATAAAAGGTGCTAGACAGCACAATTTGCAAAATATTGACTTGGAGATTCCGCGCGACAAGTTGGTCGTGTTGACTGGGCTTTCTGGGTCGGGCAAGAGCTCTTTGGCGTTTGACACCATTTACGCAGAAGGTCAGCGCCGCTATGTGGAGTCTTTGAGCTCGTATGCGCGGCAATTTTTGGGGCAGATGGACAAGCCCGATGTGGACTCCATTGATGGGTTATCCCCTGCGGTTTCTATTGACCAGAAGACCACGAGCAAAAATCCGCGCTCCACCGTGGGAACCGTTACAGAAATATATGACTACCTGCGCTTACTTTATGCGCGCATAGGCACGCCGCATTGTCCGATTTGCGGGCGCGTCATCGAAAAGCAAACGGTTGACCAGGTGGTCGACAAGGTCATGGCGCATGCAACGGGCGATAAAATCATGATTTTAGCTCCCATAATTGCTGGTAGAAAGGGCGAATTTGTCAAGCTCTTTGAAGATTTGGCAAAAGAGGGCTTTAGTCGCGTGCGCATTGACGGGCAAATCCATCGCCTTGATGAGGGCGACCTGAAGCAAAACAAGAAGAAAAAACACGACGTCGAGGTCGTGATTGACCGCATCGTACTAAAAGAGAGCTCGCGCGCGCGCCTAGCAGAGGCGATAGAGACTGCTACGACGCTCACCAAGGGAAACGTCATCGTTAAGGTTTTGGATGGCGGGAAAAGTGCTGGTGGGGCTGGTGTTGATGGTAAGGATGGCGAACACCACGCCAGCAGCAACGCCGCCCTAAAAGAGGGCGCCTTGGAAGGCGGCGCAGACGCAGCAGACGCCGCCGCAGGCGCAGCAGACGCCGCCGCAGCCGCAGCAGGCGCAGCAGACCCCTCAGAAGAAGGCGCCTCAAACACAGAGCACTCAAGTGGCGCCAAAGCAGCAGCTGGTATTGATGGCGAATACGCCTTTAGCTTGGCGTTGGCTTGTCCTGTTCACGATTATTCAATTGATGAGCTAGCTCCGCGCGACTTTTCTTTTAATGCACCATACGGGGCATGTCCTGACTGTTTGGGGCTTGGTTCTAGAAAAGAAATTGACCCTGAGCTAATTGTTCCTGACCCAAGTCTTTCAATTGATGAAGGCGCCATTGCAAGCTTTAGCCCTTCGAGCAATTATTATCCGCAGGTCTTTGCTGCTGTTGTCAAGCATTATGGCTCTGACACCCAAACGCCGTGGGAAAAGCTCCCCAAAAAAGCACGCGATGGTCTGCTTTTTGGTTGTGGAGACGAGCAAATTCGTGTGGATTATCTTACCTTGTCAGGGCGTCATACACATTGGTATATCCGCTGGGACGGGATTTGTCAAGCCATCAAAGACAAGGCAAAAGAGACCACAAGCGACAGAACCCGAGAGCGCCTAGAGAGCTACATGTCTGTTACCCCATGTCACACCTGCAATGGCAGCCGCCTAAAGCCTGATATTTTGGCTGTGAGCATTGGGGGCAAAAACATCTATGAGGCAACTCAGCTTTCTGCTGCTTATGCCCTGCAATTTTTCCAAAAGCTCAAGCTTAGCGAGCGCCAAGAACTAATTGGCAAGCCGATAATCAAAGAAATTGTGGCACGCCTTGAATTTATGGTAAACGTGGGTCTTGATTATTTGACGCTCGATAGACCGACTACCACGCTTTCTGGTGGAGAAGCCCAGCGTATTCGCCTTGCCACACAAATTGGCGCAGGGTTGATGGGTGTTCTCTATATTTTAGATGAGCCTTCTATTGGGCTTCATCAGCGCGACAACGAGCGCCTAATAGACACCTTGCGTCACCTGCGCGATCTTGGCAACACAGTTATTGTAGTAGAGCACGATGAAGACACAATAAAAAGCGCAGACTTTATTGCAGACATCGGTCCTGGCGCTGGAATAAATGGAGGCAAGGTCGTAGCTTGCGGGACGCCCAAACAAATTGCTGCCTGCAAAGACTCCATCACGGGGCAATATTTGTCTGGCAAGCGCTGCATTGCAGTGCCAAAGGCGCGCCGCAACCCAAAACGCGGCAAAATCAAGCTAACAGGCGCTACAGAAAACAACTTGCAAAAGGTAAACATAGAAATTGAAATTGGCACATTAACGCTGGTTACAGGTGTTTCTGGCTCTGGAAAAAGCTCCCTAATTACAGCAACGCTTGCCCCTGCCATGACAAATCGCATCATGCGCACCAAACACAGGGTCGGCAAGTTTTCTAAAATTTCTGGTCTTTCTGCAATTGACAAGGTCATCAATATTGATCAATCTCCAATTGGGCGAACACCCCGCTCAAATCCAGCCACATATACTGGAGTATGGGATGAAATTCGCGGGCTTTTTGCAAGTTTGCCAGAAAGCCGTGCACGTGGATATGCAGCGGGAAGATT
>CAVEKR010000021.1:9220-11311 GCA_963616365.1 Bacteroidaceae bacterium | reverse complement strand
GCCACCAAAATTTGTTCATAAAATCATCAAAGTAATTCAGTTTTTCTAGATTTAACAAAGTTCTAACTTTGCGCCTTAGTCTAGCTGTTAGAGTTTTTCTATCCCAATTTAGATAAGGAGAATTATTTTTCGTGGAAGATTTTTTTGCAAGTTTTAACGACATCTTGACCGCCATTGACGATGCGGTGTGGGGTGTACCTCTGATTGTTTTAATTATGGCAGGTGGCATACTGCTAACGCTGCGCCTTAAAGGTTTGCAGTTTTCTCGTTTGCCGCGCGCGTTGCGCTACATGATTAAAAATGAGGAGGACGGCAAAGGCGAGGTTTCAAGTTTTGGAGCACTTTGTACTGCGCTTTCTGCAACCATTGGTACAGGAAATATTGTAGGTGTTGCAACAGCTGTTGTAGCAGGAGGTCCTGGCGCGCTTTTTTGGATGTGGCTAGCAGCGCTTTTTGGAATGGCAACAAAATATTCGGAAGGTCTGCTTGCTGTTAAGTTCCGTAAAATTGACCCAGAAACAGGTCATGTTTTGGGTGGTCCATTTTATTACATCGAACGCGGCATGGGCAAGTCTTGGCGCTGGTTGGCAAAGGTGTTCGCCTTTTTTGGTGTCTGCGTAGGGCTTTTTGGTATTGGAACGTTTACGCAGGTAAACTCCATTTCTGGCTCTATCGTGGGCTTTTTTGACCCAGACAAGGCAATGACAGTGCAAATTCTTGGCATGGATTATTCGATTGCCACAATCATTGGTGGTCTTGTGCTGGCAATTTGCGTTGGTCTTGTTGTTATTGGAGGCTTAAAGCGCATTGCTTCTGTTGCAGAAAAAGTTATTCCGTTTATGGTAGTGCTTTATGTGGTGTTTTCTTTGGTTTTAATTATTGCAAACATCAACGCGCTGCCAAGTGCTTTTGTAGAAATTTTTGCAGGTGCTTTTGGCTTTAGAGCTGCTGCAGGTGGAGCGCTCGGCGCTATTTTGATTGCTATGCAAAAAGGTGTGGCTCGCGGAATTTTCTCTAACGAGTCAGGTCTTGGTTCTGCGCCAATTGCTGCAGCTGCTGCTCGCACCAACGAGCCAGTCCGCCAAGGTCTAGTTTCTATGACAGGTACATTTTTAGACACAATCATCGTTTGTTCTATGACTGGTTTAGCACTTGTTATGACTGGTGCATATGATATTGGTCTTGAAGGTGCGGCTGTAACGACCGCGGCTTTTCAGGCTGGGCTGCCATTTATCAACCCAGATATTGTGAGCTTTATCTTGATGGTTTGCCTCGTGCTTTTTGGCTTTACCACAATTTTGGGCTGGGATTATTATTCAGAGCGCTGCCTTGAGTACTTGACAAATGGACGCATGGGCGCTGTTAAAGTGTATCGCTGGCTCTATATTCTAGCTGTCTTTATTGGTCCATACATGACAGTAAGTGCTGTTTGGACCATTGCAGATATCTTTAATGGTCTGATGGCAATACCAAACATGATAGCTCTTATTGTTTTGTCTGGCTTGGTGGTAAAAGAGACGCGAGATTATTTCAAGCGACTTAAAGCGGCGGACAAGGACGAGACAAAGATGGAGGCGCGAAACCCCGATGACCTGCCCAAGAGCTTTGCTGACCTGCATGGGTTTGGGAAAAAGGCTGAAGGTTAAAAGGCTAAAAGTGCGGCGCTGCCTTAGCTAAAGGCGGCCGCTAAGGGCTAGCTTGAGTTTGCGCGCGGTCGTTGAGGGGCGCTTGCGCGCGGCTGTTGAAGGGCGCTTGCGCGCGACGGGCGTTAAGGGCTAGTTTGAGCTTTTAATGGCGAACACCACGCGCGCTAAAGCGCTAAAGGGTGGTTGCTGACCTGCAAAAACGCGCGGCATGTTGCGCGCTAAATGACCTGCAATTTAAAGAAAGAAGCCAAAAGGCGCCAAAGCTGACGCCAAAAGGGCGTCAAAGCTGATGCAAACAGGGCGTCAAAAAGAAGTAAACCACAGCATTTTGCTTATAAAAAGGGTGCGGCAAATGCAAAGAGCTAAAAGGAGCTTTGATTATGTTATTTGAGCACATAGACATTTTGGACGAAAACCTCGATTGGCAAAAAGATTGCTTTGTCGG
>CAVEKR010000021.1:0-8718 GCA_963616365.1 Bacteroidaceae bacterium | reverse complement strand
ACCACTCCAGAAGGCATGATTCGCACAGTGGCGCAAAAGGCTGCCGAATACAACTGTGGCATCCACCTGCATTTATCTGAGACAAAATCTGAGCACGAAGAGTGCAAAGAGCGTCACAACGGCATGACGCCAGCTGCTTGGATGAATAATTGCGGCGTTTTTGATAATAGAGTTACTGCAGCTCATTGTGTATGGACAGAGGATTCAGACATTGAGCTTTTGGCTCAAAAGAAGGTAAACGTTTCTTTGAACCCCGCAAGCAATATGAAGCTTGCCAGCGGTTTTGCCCCTGTTCAAAAGATGATAGCGGCTCATGTGCCCTTATCAATCGGCACTGATGGTATGGCGTCAAATAACACCCACAATATTTTGCAAAGCGCTTACCTTTTGGCGTGCAGCCAAAAAGGCAACGCGCTTGACCCGACGGTTGTTCCTGCAAAAGAGGTGCTACGTATGCTTACGGCTGGCGGCGCCACAGCTCAAGGGCGCAATGACTGCGGCGTTCTAAAAGAGGGCAACCGCGCAGACTTAATCGTTTTTGACACAAATACTCCGCAAATGGTGCCAGTTTTTGACATGGCGGTTAATGTGTTATACAGCGCAAATGCTGCAGATATCGTGCTCACCATGTGCGATGGAGAAGTCCTTTACGAAAACGGAGACTTCAAGACTATCGACATTGAAAAAACCGCTGCAGAGACAAAGCGTAGCGTGAAAGAGATTTTGGATGCCTTAGAGGCTGATAAGTAACTTAGCAAATATTAGAGATATGAAAGATAGAGGTGCTTGAATGCGTTGCGAGTTTACAAAGCTCAATGGTGCAGGTAATGACTTTGTCATGATTGCTGATTATGGCAATAAGCTGCAATTGACGCCTGAACAAGTGGCTCATATATGCGATAGGCATTTTGGCGTTGGCGCTGATGGCGTTATTTTGGTAAAGCCGTCTGCGCGCCCAGAATGCGCTGCTTATATGGATTATTACAACGCAGATGGTACTAAGGCGCAGATGTGTGGCAATGGGGTTCGCTGTTTTGCAAAGTTTCTTGTGGATACAAGTCGCATAAGCGCTGCTTGTGGTAGTTTTATTGCAGATACTTTGAGCGGTCCTAAGCCAATAACCTTTAACTTAAATACAGATGGCACTATGAGGCAGGCTTGCGTGAATATGGGTGTTCCCGAGCTTGACCCTGAGCTTATTCCAACTACTTTACCTGCAGTTTCTTTGTCTGAGTTTGCAGATAATGAGGCGCCAGACAATGGATCATCAGATAATGAGGCGTCAAACAATGGGTCATCAGATAGTAAGGCGTTTGTTAGCGCTTTGAAAAGCACTTTTAAAGAGGCAGTTATTGAGCAGGAAATTCCTGATTTGAATTTAGAGAATGTGGCTTTGCAAGATGAGTCATTTGATGTCTCTAAGTTGAGGTTTAGTTGTGTATCTATGGGTAACCCTCATGCAGTTTGCTTTTTGGATTCAAAAGAGCAGCTAAACGATGAACTTGTTTTACAGGTTGGGCGTTTTGTTGAGGCAAACAAGGTGTTCGCCGAAAAAACCAATGTGGAGTTTGCCTATATTGATACCAGCGCAGCTAAGGCTAGCAGCGGGAAGACTGACAGCAACGATGGCGGTGCGAATAACAGCAATGGCACAAACGGCGGCGCGGACGCAACTAGCGAGGCGGACGCAAACGGCGCGGTGGATATTTACATGCGCGTTTACGAGCGCGGATGTGGAGAAACCCTTGCTTGTGGCACGGGTTGTTGCGCTACGGCTGTAGCTGCATACTTAAGTGGAAAAACCAATGCTCGAAATGTGAATTTGCACGTTTTGGGTGGTGTTTTGAATATAGAGTGGCGTGATGACTTGAATGTTTACATGACAGGACCTGCCGAGCAAAGCTTTACAGGCTTGCTTGAGCTGCGGGATTAAAGGCGTTTGAAGCTGCGGGATTAAAAGCGCGACTGAAGCCCAGTGCGCTTGAACTAAGCGTTTGAGCTGCGCGATCAAAACGCGCCCGACCTGTGCGATTAGAAACTAAAAGAAAGACAAAGGAATTAGGCAATGCAAAACAATACAACTTCTACTTTGTATCGATCTGAATTTGAACACGATGCCTGCGGCATTGGGGCGCTTGCCTCGCTTACTGGCACGCGCTCGCACCAAATTATTGACGATGCGCTTTCTGTGCTTGTAAATCTCGAGCACAGAGGCGGTGTTGGTCTTGAGCGCAACACTGGAGATGGCGCTGGTATTCTTTTTCAGATACCGCATCGTTTTTTCAGACGCGAGGCACAAAAATGCGGCGCTATCTTGCCTGATGAGGGCGATTATGCTGTAGCGATGCTCTTTTTGCCTCAAGATGAACAAGGCATCAAAGATGGTATGCGCATTTTTGAGCAGGGGTGTTCTCAAGCAGGCATTTCTTTGCTTTTCTGGCGCGATGTTCCAATTGATGCTCACGATTTAGGGCTTACTGCAAAAGCCAGTATGCCAACTATCAAGCAGGCTTTTTTGGGTCGTCCTGACAGTGTATGTGCAGGCGTTGAGTGGGAGCGTGCGCTTTATGTTTGCCGCCGCTGCATCGAAAAAGCATCTCATAAAGACCCAGCGCTTGAAGACAAAATTTTCTACATCTGCTCTATGAGCTCTAGAACCATAGTTTATAAAGGCATGTTGCTTGCTACTCAAATGCGCAGGTTTTACCATGACCTAGACGATGCCTCCACAGAAACAGCTGTGGCTTTGGTGCATTCGCGCTATTCAACAAACACGACGCCTTCTTGGGAGCGAGCGCATCCAAACCGCTACATTGTTCACAATGGAGAGATTAATACCTTGTGCGGAAACGTAAATTGGACGCGCGCGCGCGAGCCGCGGCTGTATTCTCCTGTTTTGGGAGACAAGCTGGCTGATGCTTTGCCAATTATTGATAGAGAAGGCAGCGATTCTGCCATCCTAGATAATGTTTTGGAATTTTTGAGCATGAACGGACGTAGCCTTCCACGTGCGGTTTCTATGGTTTTGCCCGAGCCGTGGGATCACAACGAGGCCTTGCCCGAGCGCAGGCGCAACTGGGATGCCTATCAGTCCATGCTCATGGAGGCATGGGACGGGCCTGCTGCCATTGCTTTTTCTGATGGCACCATCACAGGGGCCGCCCTTGACAGAAATGGCCTGCGCCCTGCTCGCTACTACATAACAACAGATGAGCGCCTCATTTTGTCAAGCGAGGTCGGCGTGCTAGACGTAAACCCTCAAGACATCTTGATGGCAGGAAGCCTAGGTCCTGGGCAAATGCTGCTCGTTGACCCTGCTAAGGGTCGCGTTATTTTTGATGACGAGATAAAAGAGCACTTTGCAACCCAATATCCTTACGGCATGTGGATTAAGCAAAATGCCCTTAAGCTTGATGATTTAGCAAGTGATTATAATGGCGAACACCCTATTGATTGCGCATGTGGCTGCGCGGATGCGGATACATCTGCGGGCGCAGATGCTCATACGGGCGAATACCCGAGTGGTGGCGCGGCTAAAAACGCGGATGAAAGCGAGTGTGGTGTTCACCAAAATATAGAAAACGCAGATGAGGGCATAAGTTTGCCCGAGCGCCAAGTTGCGCATGGAATGTTTTATGATGACATTTCAGAGGCGATTGTCCCTATGGCAAATAAGGGTGCAGCGCCAATTGCTTCTATGGGTGCTGATGTTTCTTTGGCTTGTTTGTCGAACAAGGCGCGTAGTTTTTTTGATTATTTTATGCAGCGTTTTGCGCAGGTGACTAATCCGCCAATTGATGCGCTGCGTGAGACTTTTATTACTTCTACTACGCTTTATGTGGGAAACCACGGCAATATGTTAGAGGACAGCAGCAATAATTGCCACTTGATAAAATTATCTGGTCCAATTTTGACTAAAGAAAAATTTGGTGCGCTGACAAATATTTCTGAGCTTGTTAGCGGCTCTTATCAGGGATTTTCTTCTTGCAAATTGCGCTGTGTATATGAATTTGATAAAAGCTCTCATGCGCTATCTGATGCTCTTGAGACGCTTTGTAAAAAGGCAGCTCAGGCAGTGCAAGACGGCAATAATATTTTGATAATAAGTGACCGTTGTGCAAAAGGAGAAGTACCAATTCCATCTTTGCTGGCGGTTTCTGCTGTGCACAATTGCCTGCTTAGAGCTGGTCTTAGAACCAAGGCAGATATTATTATCGAGACAGGGGATGCTTTTTCTCCACACGATTTTGCAGCTTTGCTTGGATATTCTGCTTCTGGTATTTATCCTTATCTTGTTCATGAGACAATTACTGAGCTGTGTAAAGATAACATTATCAAGATTGCCCCTGCTGAGGCAATCAAAAATTACAACAAGGCAATTACTGCTGGTATTGTAAGCGTTATGAGCAAAATGGGCATTTCTACCATGCAGGGCTATCACAGCGCTCAAATCTTTGAGGCTGTTGGATTATCTCAAAACCTGATAGATAAATATTTTGCGGGCACAATAAGCCGCATTGGCGGACTTGATATTGACGATGTTCAGCGCGAATGCGATATGCGCTATATTATGACGCTTGACCATTTACAAAGCCCTGCTCCTGAGCAGCTGCCTTCTTCTGGTATGACGGCGTGGCGCCCGTGTGGTGTTCGTCATAATGCTGGTTTTGCTTTAAAGGTCGCGCAGACCGCGCAAGCGGCGCAGCTAGGAGAAGAAGAGGGCAGCACGACGTCTCAAGCCGCCCAAGCGCTGCATGTCGCGCAAGCCGCGGCGCAGGCTTCCCAGCCAGAAGAGCACATCATAACACCGCAGGTCATCAACTTGTTGCAGCGCTCTGTTAGAGAAAACGACTTTGAGCTGTTCATGCAATATTCAAATGCCATGCACCCTCAAGGGCGCACTATTCAGCTGCGCGATTTGCTGGAGTTTGCGTGGGCAAAAAAGCCAATTGCGCTAGATGAGGTGGAGCCTGCCGCAGAGATTGTCAAGCGCTTTAAAACAGGTGCTATGAGCTATGGTTCTATCTCGCGCGAGGCGCACGAGTGCTTGGCAATTGCCATGAACAGGCTTGGTGCTAGGTCAAATACGGGCGAAGGTGGAGAAGACATTGCGCGTGAGACCACCTTGCCAAATGGGGACAGCAAAAAGTCTGCCATCAAGCAAATTGCTTCTGGGCGTTTTGGCGTTACCAGCAGATATTTGATGAGCGCAAAAGAGATCCAAATCAAGCTTGCCCAAGGTGCAAAACCAGGAGAAGGCGGGCATTTGCCTGGTAAAAAGGTGTGGCCTTGGATTGCTTCTACTCGCCGTTCAACTCCTGGCGTTGGTTTGATTAGTCCTCCGCCTCATCATGATATTTATTCTATTGAAGATCTAGCAGAGCTCATTTTTGACATGCACAATGCAAACCCAGAGGCTGCTATCAGCGTAAAGCTTGTTTCAGAAACTGGAGTTGGCACAATTGCTACAGGTGTTGCAAAAGGTGGCGCTCACAAAATTTTGATTTCAGGTTTTAATGGTGGAACAGGGGCTGCTCCGCGCGATTCCATTTATCACGCAGGCTTGCCGCTTGAAATTGGTCTTGCAGAAACTCAACAGACGCTTTTGCAAAACGGGCTTAGGTCTCGCATTATGTTAGAAGCCGATGGCAAAATGATGGATGGACGCGACGTTGCCATTGCTTGTTTGCTTGGTGCAGAAGAATTTGGCTTTGCTACAGCGCCTTTGCTTGCACTTGGCTGCTTGATGCAGCGCGATTGTCAACAAGATACATGTCCTGTTGGTATTGCAACGCAAAACTGCCATTTACGTGGGCATTTTAGCGGCAAACCAGAACATGTTGTTAACTATATGCTTTTTGTTGCAGAACAGCTCCGCCACATTATGGCGCGTTTGGGCTTGCGCAATGTAGAAGAGATGGTGGGTCATCCTGAGTATTTGCGCCGCTCAAGCTCTGAGCATAATTGGAAGGCGCAGCTCATTGATGTAGAGCCGCTGCTTGCCAGTGCACAAGTTGAGTTTGGTGCAAATATAGAAGGTGCAGCTGAGCGCCACTATTTGCCAGAAATGGCTCCAGAAAATACGCTGCCTTCTACCTTGGATGCAAGCCTGTTTATTCCTTATACGCAGCAAGCGCGCAAAGATTTAACGCCGCTTGACTTTAGCGTTGATATTGCTAACACAAATCGCTGCGTAGGCACTATGTTGGGCTCTTGTGTTACTCAAAAACATCCTGACGGGCTGCCCGATTCTACGCTTCATATTTCTTGTGAAGGCTCTGGCGGCATGAGCTTTGGTGCTTTTATTCCAAGTGGCATAGAGCTTTCTATCAAAGGCGATGCCAATGACTACTTTGGCAAGGGTTTATCTGGTGGAATTTTATCTGTTGCGCCAAATGCGGATTGCACTTATAAGCCTGAAGAAAATATTTCTGTTGGCAATGTGGCATTTTATGGTGCAACATCTGGCAAAGGCTTTGTCAATGGTTTGGCAGGTCAGCGCTTTGCGGTTAGAAATTCTGGGGCAAGCCTTGTGGTTGAGGGCTGCGGAAACAACGGCTGCGAATACATGACAGGTGGCCAGGTCCTTATTTTGGGAGAAGTCGGGCTTAATTTTGCTGCTGGAATGAGCGGCGGCATTGCCTATGTTTATGACAAGTCAAACACTCTTGACAAGCGCTATAACCCAGACATGGTTAATTTGCAAAAGCCTTCTGCAGATGAGTTAAAGCACATTAAGAATATGATAAAAGAGCATGTCGAACACACTAATAGCCCGCTTGGCATAATGATGTTATACAGGTTTAAAGATATCAAGAAGTACTTTATTAAGGTTATTCCTAAAGAATATGAGCGTGCATTGCAGCTGCGTCAAAAAGCGCAAGAAGAAGGCGCAAGCTATGAAAGCGCAGTTGAACAAGCATTTGAAATGATGAGAAAGGATGCTTAAAGGTTATGGGCATTGCTGGAGCATACTTAAAAGAAAAACGCGTTGCGCACAAAACGCGCAATGCAAATGCAGCTGTTAAAGATTATGACGACATTGTTGAGCAGCTGCCTTTAAAAGATCAAGAGGTGCAAGCCTCTCGTTGCATGGAGTGTGGCGTGCCATTTTGCATGAGTGGCATGGTTTTTGCGCAGGCTCGCCAAGCAACTGGCTGTCCTTTGCACAATGCAATTCCAGAGGTCAACGACCTTTTGTGCAAAGACTACCTTGCGCAAGCTGCGGCGCGTTTGTCTTTTACTAATCCTTTTCCAGAGTTTACTTCTCGCGTTTGCCCTGCTCCTTGCGAGGTCGCCTGTAATCTGGGGCTTCATGAGCAGGCTGTAACAATCCATGATAATGAGCGCGCTGTTTCTGATTATGCGTGGGATAAAAACCTAATGCAGCCGCTTAAAAAAGCTCCTAAAGATGCCCCGCTTGCAAGCATTATAGGCTCTGGCCCTGCAGGGCTAGCTTGTGCATGGGAGCTTACTCGTCTTGGCTGGCGTGTTTGTGTTTACGAACGCGCTGATGCTCTAGGCGGGCTGCTCATGTATGGTATTCCTCAAATGAAGCTTGAAAAAAGCGTTGTTGATGCTCGTATTGACCTGATGAAAAAAAGTGGCATTGAGTTTTTCTGCAATGTTGATGCAGCAGATAAGGCGCTTGAGATTTTGCAAAAAAGCGATGCTGTTATTATGGCAACAGGTGCAGGTCAGGCAAGGCAGCTTAATTTAGATGGCATCAACTTAGATGGCGTTTATTATGCACTTGAATATTTGACTGATTGCACCAAGGCAGTTTTAGCTGATAAAGCACCTAGTATTAGTGCCAAAGGCAAAGATGTTGCTGTTATTGGTGGAGGAGACACGGGCGTTGATTGCGTTGCATATGCCTTGCGCCAGGGCGCAAAAAGCGTAAAGCAGATAATACGTGCACCCCGTCCAAAAGATGAGGTGAATGTTTTTGACGTGTGGCCAGCTCCGCGCAACGTCTACACGCAAGGATATGGCCAAAAAGAGGCGCAAGAGATTTTTGGCCAAGACCCAAGAATGTTTGCGACAGATACCTTGAGCTTTAAAAGCGCAGATGGAAAGAAGGTTTCTTCTGTTTGTGTTTGCGATATTGATTATAGCGACAACAAAAAACATGTTAAAGGTAGCGAGCAAGAAGTACCTGCTCAGCTGGTCTTGATTGCCAAGGGTTTTGTTGGTCCAGAAAGCGAGTGCATGAAGGCATTTGGCGTGCAGCTAGCTGCAGATAAGCCTTTGCCGCTGCTCCATCAAGACACTCACTTGGCAGTTTTGGATGATGAGTTCATAGCTAGTATTGGTGTTGGCAAGAGCATGGCGAACACCAGCAGAGATAGTGGCGCTTCTACCGCTGGCGCTGGCAAGGATGCCGCTGGCGCTGCTGGAGGCGCTGGCAGCAAACGCGCGCCAAAGGTCTACGTTGCAGGTGACTGCCGTAGCGGAGCCAGCATTGTAGCATCTGCTATGGCAGATGGTCTAGCTGTAGCCCAAGAGGTGGCACAAGGCTAATTTTTTAGATCTTAACGATTTTAATGACGAACACCACGGGCGCTTTGGTGCAGTGTTAAAAGCACAGCCTACTTTCTTAGTAAACTTTTAAGGGCGAGGGTCGCACACTCCTTGCTCAGACAGTCCTCGCTCCAAAAAAACCCTGCTAAAGCAGGGTTTTTTGTCGCTGCGGAACTCGCCGGAGTGCACGCCCTC